>CAYZGY010000004.1:3897-23099 GCA_964478085.1 uncultured Planctomycetia bacterium | reverse complement strand
TCCAGCAGCAGCACGTGCCCCCGGGCAGCCATCGCCACCAGGACCCGGTGGATCTCCTCGTCCTTGCCGAGGATCTCGGGTACAGGGTCGTCGTAGGCGAAGATCTCGAGATAGCTTGGCACGGCAGCTGTCGAGCGCAGCACGACGAGCTCGCTCGCGGCGAGCGCGACGACGTCTCGATTCTTCGAGTCGAGCTTTCGAAGATAGTACTGCTCGAGAAGACGCTCGCGCAGGAGAACGATCGAGAGCGCGACCGCAGCCACGGTCGCGAGCGCGCCGAAGACGACGACCTTACGCGAGATGGGGCTCTTCGGAGGCATCACTCGATCCTCCGAATCGCGGTACGGACGACGGCTTCGTGTCCGGCTTCCCCGGTCGACTCGCGAATCGCGTCGAGGGCGGAGGCCGCGCCCGACCCGATGAGTCCGAGAGCTCTCACGGCCGCGGTACGCACGCCCGGATCCTCGTCATCGAGCAGCTTTACGATCGACGGCGTGTGCTTCGCGCACGCGGGGCCGAGCTCTCCGAGCGCGTCGAGGACAGCGCGACGTACCGGTACGGACTCCTCGTCGATCTGCCGGACGAGCGGCCCGACGTAATCGTCGATGTCGTCGACTCCGAAGGCCGCAAAGCAACCTGTCGAAACCGAGCGCGTCGTCGGGTCGGGATCGAAAAGCCAAGCCATGCTCCAGCGGCTCGTCGCGATCTCGTGGATCGAACGCGCCGTGGCGCCGTAGACGACCTTCTTCGCCGCCTCGGCGACATGACGTCGCAGGCGCGGATCATCTCCGAGTCCGAAACGCGAGAATTCGCTGAGCGTCGCTCCGTGGAAACGATCGCCCAGGGCGGCGGCGCTCGCTGCTTCACGGCGGAAGCGGGGATCGACG
Organism: uncultured Planctomycetia bacterium; assembly: GCA_964478085.1. Taxonomy (GTDB): domain Bacteria; phylum Planctomycetota; class UBA8108; order UBA8108; family UBA8108; genus CAYMLL01. Next base: position 22,212 of record CAYZGY010000004.1, on the reverse strand, counting down.
TCCGGGTTCGACAGCACCACGCGGACCAGGTTTTGGGCGCCTTGGCCGTCCTTCGCGTATCGTCCGATCTCGGCGAGGTCGCGAAGGTAAGACGCGAGCTGCTCCTTTCCCGTGAGATCGTGATGGGTGTCGACGTCTTCGTCGGCGGTCGACGTCTGGAGAAGCTCGCGCGAGTACTTGAAGGTCTCGGCACGCTTGTCGATGAGCCGAAACGCGAAATCACGGAGCTTCTCGTTCTCGGGCGAGATCGATCGTAGCGCGTCGATGTACGCGACGACGCCCGGGACAAAGACCTTTGGGCTGCCCTCCTTCGCGAGAATGCTTTCGATGTACCGCTCGAGGGTCGGCGCCAGGAGCGCGAGCTTCGAGCCACCACGCGAGATGGCGAGGAGTCGATCACGCAGACTGCCTTTCCGCAGCGCGCCGCCTGGTACACCTCGCAGTCCCGGGAGGCCGAGAAGATCGAGAATCGTCGCGACGACATCCCAGTCGATGTTCCCGGTCTCACGCACATGCGTCTCCGAGAGATTCCCGAGAGCTTCGATGTGCTGTTTCGCTGGGGACCCGAGGCGCATCAGGAGGTACAGCATCGCCTTGCGGCTCAAGTCGGTCGGTTTCGAGATTCGCGGGACGACGACCGCCAAGACCTCTTCGGCCGGGGCCTTCGTCAGGAGGAGGGCATGGACGAGCTCGAACGACAGCTCACTTCGGTCGAGAGACTTTTCGAGCCGCTCGAGAAGCGGTGCGGAGAATTTGGCCGCTTCGCTTTCGTACCAAGAGAGGACCGAGAACACCGAACGGTGAACGATCGGACTCTCATCTTCGAGGAGACGCTCGGTCAATTCGGGGAGCGCCCTTTCGGCGGGAACATCGAACACTCCGAGCACACCCGTCGCGCGAGCACGAACTTCCGGGCTTGGATGCTCGAGTAGCTTCACGAGCGCCTGCCAGTCGCGCTCGATCGTTTCTGTGCCCGATCTGAGAGACGTGGCGCTGTCGGCAACCGCTCCCGCGACGCGCTGGTCGGTGTCCTCGAGCAAGCGGATCGCTCTCGAGATGCGTTCTCGTGGGTCGCTGGCGAGTCGGAGGAAGACTCGGACGCCCGTACGCCGCGCGGCTGCCGAGCGATGTGAGAGGAGCGGTTCGATCTCCGCCGTCTTGAGTCGTTTGAGCGCGAAGTGCTCATCGAGGTGCACCTCGATGAGCTTGTCGGCGGAGCCGAGCTCCCAGGCAGCATCAGGTAGCGCGGCGAGAAACTCGATCCAGGCACGTGATTGAACGGGCGCGAGCTTCGAAAGCTCGTGTGCGATGATCGCGTAAGCGTGAGCGCGTTTCGCCTCGGCGCTGGCCTCGGAGAGAACCGGGTCGAAGAGGCGTTTGCCGGTGAGCCTCACGAGCAGATTCCGCAGCCGATCTTTCTGAGGCTTGGGTGGTTCAGCACATTCGAGGAGTGCGTTGAGCGCGAGGACGAAGGTCTCGATCTCCTCGCGTAAGAGTGCCAGCTCGAGCTCCTCCTCGAGGATCGTGAAAGCCTCGGCACGATGACCCTCGAGCTTCGCGGTGAGATCCCGCGCCCAGAATCCATGGCCGCGGATAACGTCACGCCAATCCTCGAAGCCGATCCATCGATCGAGATCCTCACCCTCGCGGAGACGAGTCTCCTCCCGCTCGCTGCGAGGGCGTTCGTTCCAGAGCCGAACGAGCTTCGGCAGGTTGGCCAGGTCGCGCTCTCGATGCAGCGCGGTGGCCAGCTCGATCGTCAGATCGGCGTCGTACTTCGAGGGCGGAGCTGCAGCGTCTCCATCCGTATCCGCATCCGAGGGAGTGGCGCTGTCCGTCGCCGCCCTTCGAGGGATTCTGTCCGGCGCCCGCGACGCGAAGAACGCGACGAGCCCGACGCCGAACGCTACGACGACGACCCCGGCGACCACGAACTTCGGTAAGGCGCGACGAATCGAGCTCAAGACGACTCCTCCGCGCCGAGGCGCGCGAGCGCGACGCTCATTTGCTCTCCCCGGAATCCCGTTCCCCGAGCAGAGCCTCGAGATCTGCGAGGTCCTTGGCGCGCGCTGACGCCCGCTTATTACGGATCAGAGTCTCTCTCCCCAGGTACGGAACGGCAACTCCTGCGTAGCTACCGCCTTCGTGCGCTTCCCATGCCTCGTCCCATGTGACGCCGTCGATCGATGTCAAAATGTCGACCCTTACTGGTGGGCGGCCGAGCTGAGTGACCTGATCAGGGTTTGTAAAATCGTCTTCCGTCAATCCGGTGTCCCCGAATCCGAAGCGATCGAGAGCCCGAAGCACACGACTGGCGTTTTCTTTCGTCGTACGGACGAGAAGATCTATGTCGCCGGTGTACCTCGGGGCGCCGTGGTAAGCCACGGCGTAGCCTCCGACGATCAAGTACTCAACTTGTTCGGCGTTGAACAACTCGAGCAATTCTTTGAAGTCGGAGTGAGTCTCCATGCTGCTCCAGGCGAAGTCTTTCGACTTCCTCGATTCGTTCATTCGCTGGGCGAGATAGCCAATACTCGAGATCGTCGGAGAGATCCGATCGATCGTGAAGGCTTTTGCGCGTGATGATCCGCTCGATTCGCGGTGAGTCTGAGTCCGCCATACGAACGTCATTATAAGTCCGAAGTGCTGACCGATCGAGCTTCACGGCTCAGGCGCTTTCACGACGACTCCTCCGCGCCGAGGCGCGCGAGCGCTACGCTCGCGTGGTGGGTGAGCGCAGGGTTCGAGGTGAGCTTTCCGAGATGGTCGATGGCGCTGCGTGCCGCCGGGCCGTACTTGCCGAGCGCCTCGACGAGCTTCTCCGCCGCCGCGCGAACCTCGTCGCGATCGCGCGAGTCGAGCAGGGCGATCAGCACTTCGTCCTCGACGTCATCCCGAAGGATCAGGGCGATGCTCGCGGGGATCGCGAGGACGCCGTGAAGGAGGAGAGCGACGAGAGCTTTCTCGCGTGCGGTGACCAACGTGGCGCGATCTTTTTGGGCGAGAGGTTTATCAGAAGGTGGGCTTTTTCGCCTCGGGCGTACGGTCCAGGCTAAGTAGGCGGAGTTATCGATGCCAAGGGCGAGTTCGACGAGTGCTCTGGGCGGATAACCCTCAAGGAGCGACGTCACGTCTCTCGAAGAAGGATGTGAGCTTTTCTGGAACCCGCGCACCTTTTCGGAGCGTCTTTCGCCACTCTCGCGCGGGCGATGACGATGACCGACTCGTGACAGATACCACGGCACTTTCGACCGCGACGCCGCCTCGATCGACCGAGACCGTCGAGCCTTCGGGCCCGCGTCGGCGTGTGCTCATGCTGTGCTATCACTTCCCGCCTCGGCACAACGGCGGCGTCGAACGCTCGCGGCAGTTTGCGCGCTTTCTTCCTGGGCACGCTTGGGAGCCGACCGTGCTGACGCTTCGCGATGCGGGTGAGCCGAAGCGCGAGCCGCTCGACGCGTTCGGGGGAGAGATCCTTCGAACGCCGCAGCTCAGTCCCGGCGGGGTCAAACGCTGGACACGGCACTTCCTTCGCAGTCTCGTTCGACGTGGTCGCTCTTCTTCGGGCTCGACTCGATTCGGTGGAGCGCCATCGAGCCGAGGTCGCTCGAGGACTCTCGCACGCGAAATCATCGAGAACTGCTTCTTTCCGGATCCCGAGATTACCTGGGCGCTGCCCGCGGTTCGCGTGGCGATGCGCGCGATTCGCGATCGCCACATCGATGTGCTCTACAGCACCTCTCCGCCCGAGTCGTCGCACGTGCTCGCGCTCTGGCTACGGCGCCTGTCGGGGCTGCCGTGGGTGATGGACCTGCGCGACTCGTGGTCGTTCGACTCGCTCAAGAAACCGGTCTCGACCTTCGCGCTTCGCCAGAGGCTCGAAGCGTCTGTCGAGAGAAAGTGTTTCCGAGCCGCGAGTCGTGTCGTCGTCAGCAGCCCCGCGACGGCGCGCTCTTACGATAAGCTCTACCCCGAGTATCGAGAGAAGATCAGCGTCATTCCGAACGGCGTCGATCTCGGAGAGCTCGACGAGGCGCGCGAGCGCGCCATGAGAACGGAGGAGCCGACTCCGTGGACTCCGGCGGCCTCCGGCGAGCTCCTCTTCGCGCATGCGGGGACGCTCTGTCGATACGGCTGGCACGACGTTTCGCTCGGACCGTTCTTCGATGCGCTCGGCGGAGTCGAGGCGTTTCGCTCGGGACGCGCCCGGCTGGTCCTCGCCGGAAACGTTTCGGAGTCCGTTAACGATTCAGCTCGTGAGGCGGGACTCGATGGCGTCGTCGAGTTTCCCGGTCCGCTCGCTCACCTCGACGCGCTCCGCCTCTTCCTCAGCGCGGATCGCCTCCTCCTCTTCGATCCCCTCGGAGACGGCGGCACGTACATCCACGGAAAGCTCTACGAGTACCTCGCGTGCGAGCGTCCGATCGTCAGTGTCGTGCCCGAGGGTGCGAGCCGCGCGCTTCTCGAGGAGTACGGTCAGGGGCTCATCGCGCGTCCCGACGACACCGCGTCGATTCGAGCGGTCTTCGAGCGCGCTTGCGGAGTCGACGAGGGCGAGCTTTCGGTCGCTCCGTTCGACGCCGATCGCTTCGATCGTCGCATCCTCACCGAGCACCTCGTGCGCGAGCTTTCCTGCGCTCGGGACACCGATTGCATCGCCCGAGCCGAGCCCTAAGATGGATCTTGGTCTGAGCGCGACGGGCGAGTCGCGAAACCAGGATCCCTCCGATGAAGAACGGCCTTCGATCTACAGTCGCGATCGGCGCGATGTTCGTCACGTCTTGGTGCTCCGTTCGGGCACCCGCCCAGTCGATCCACGAAGGTGTCGACTTCGACACGGAGGTTCTGCCGGTCGTCGAGATCCGCTGCGGGTGCCACATCGGGACGGCGGAGAGTGGCGTCGAGCTTTCGTCGTACGAGTCGCTGATGGGGAGCGTCGGTGATCTGTACGGCAGCCTCGTCGTGACGCCCTACGACGGACTCGGAAGCGTGCTTTGGGACGTGATCTTCAACGAGCCGCCGGAGTTCGGCCGACCGATGCCGCCGACTTCCGACCCGGCGACCTTCGAGGAGATCGACCGCATCGTCGCTTGGATCGACCAAGGCGCACGCCCGACGTCGAGCCCTTCTGCGCTGCGCGGAGACGTCGACGGCAACGTCGTCATCGACCTCAGCGACGCCGTCGTCTTGCTCACACACCTCTTTCAGGGCGGGCCTGCCCCGGCCTGCACGCCGTCCGCCGATGCGAACGCCGATGGCCTCGCCGATCTCACGGACGCGATCTACATCCTGTCACACCTCTTTCAGGGTGGCCCCGGTTTCGCGCCGCTGACCCCGGCCGAAAGGGAGGAGTGTCTCGGCGGTGGGGCGGATTGACGGAGCCGGAGGGCAGGGAGGGGATTCGGCTGCTGAGGGTGGGAAGATCTGGTCGCCGAGGGATTCGTCCGAGTCGATCGTTGTCGGATGTCGAGAGGACGATCACTTTGGGGTTTATTGGAGAATGGGGCGGGATCGTGGTACAGAATTCATATGAACCGACTTCGACGCGTCCTGACAGTTCTCGTCCTCACGTCTGTCGGCCTCTCGGCGAGCGGCTGCATGACCCTCGATCACCTGATCGACCCCGATCAGAAGCTCAGGATGTACGGAGGGACGTCGACCTCCTACAACTACATCGAGGACCCCAGGAGCCCGCGCTTCGGCGTCTTCGTCCGCATCGTCGACCTGCCCCTGACCCTCGTCGGCGACACCGTGCTTCTGCCCGTTTCGGCACCGGTTGAGGCGCTTCGCTGAGGCAGCTCTCCGTCAGTGCTGACATTTCACGAAAGGCGCTCCTCCTCGCGTCGACTTCGTCACTTCTTCCATCCGCGTCGAAGTGCTAAAATCGAACCTTTGCACGCATTTGTGCGCGTTTGGGTCTGCCGGTGTCCTGTCGAGGACGCCTTGTCAGGGATAGTCGAACGCACGTGGACGGAACGAGAGCCTCGGCCGCAATGCGGTGGCCGAACGTTCGCGGTTCCCGGTCTGCGACCATCAGGGATCCCTCACTTGTCTGTGCCTGGTCCACATTTCTCACCGAACTCTGTCGCGAGTCGTCGTAGCTCGTGTCGCTGGCGAGACCTGCGACCGACGGCGTCGCAGGCGTACCCAGACGGTACGTCGAGGACGGCGGAGGGAGCAGAACGAAGCCAGCGCTCGAGATACGTCGGCGCAGCAAGAGGGCGGTGAGAAGTGCGGACTATCTCGAAGTCGACAACTCGTCGCCCGACCACGATCGGGAGCACTCTCCTGCTCCTCGTCGTCGGCTTCGTGCTGTCCGTGTTCGTCGGCACGACCGAGGTCGAAGCGCAGGGGGTGTTCATCCGAGGTGACTGCGACCAGAGCGTCGTCGTCGACCTGAGCGACGCGATCAAGCTCCTCAGCTATCTCTTTCTCGGTACGGACGATCCGATCTGCCTCGACGCTTGCGACACGGACGACTCGGGCGACCTCGACATCAGCGACGCGATCAAGCTCCTGTCGTACTTGTTCCTCGGCTCGGCGCCGCCGGAGTCGCCTTTCCCGTTCGAGGGAATCGACCCGTCGGAGGACACGCTGACTTGCCTCAACGGCCAGCTGCCGTTCGAGGAGCTGCTCGTGACGCCGGCGTCGCTCGTGCTGTACCGCATCGATGCGACGATCGTGCTTTCGGTCGTCGGCGTCAACGCGGAGGTCGGTACGGTCGACGTGCGAACGCATCCGGCGACCCGATACGAGTCCGACGACGATGCCATCGCGAGCGTCGATTCGGCCGGTGTCGTGACGGCACGCGGTGTCGGCTCGACGACGATTCGCGTCCTGCACCGAGGCTCGGAGGGACGAGCGAACGTCACGGTCGCCGAAGGAGCCGATGGCTCTCCCGTCGTCAAGATCACCTCGCCGGGCGAAGGCACGATCGTCAGCGCGCCCTCCGTGAGACTCGCAGGGCTCGTGAGCGATCCGTCAGCGACGCTCGAGCTCAGCGTCAACGGCAGCGATCCCGTCGCGCTCGAGAGCTCGGGCGGGATGTTCCGGGTCGAGATCGATCTCGAGCTCGGCACGTCGACGTTCGTCATCGTTGCGCAGGGCGAGAGCGGTACGGGTCAGGCGTACGTCAGCGTGCGTCGCGTCGAGCCGGGGAGCGAAGTCGCCATCGATCCGAGCGGTGACGCGCTTCCCGTGGTTCCCGCAGCGCGCGTCGTGCCTCGTGATGAGGTCGCACCGATCGTCGAGATCACATCTCCGAGCTCGGGCGCGAATCTGCGCAGCGCTCTCGTCACGGTCGAGGGAACGATCGACGACCCGAACGCCGAGTTGCGTGTCGGAGGACTCCTCGCGACGGTCGACACCGAGAGCGGCACGTTCCGCGTCGATCGTCTGCGTGTCGCTGCCGGCGCGACGACGCTCACCGCGGTCGCGACCGACGCGGTCGGGAACGAGTCGACGGACTCGGTCGAGGTCGAGATCGAAAGCGCTTCTCCGGTGATCACGGTCGACGAGCCGGCCTTCCTACGCGATGGCTCGGACTTGCGCGTCTCGACGTCGTCGAGCTTCGAGATTCGCGGCACGATCGAAGGTGCGGTCGGATCCGTGTCGATCAACGGCGAGGTGGCGATTCTCACGGGACACGTCTTCCGCCTCGCGGTCGATCGACCCGATGGCGTTCACGCGTTTCGCGTCACGGCTCGGACCTCGGGTCCGATGCCGGCCCTGGCGCAGAGCTCGCTCAGCGTCGTCGTCGACACGTCGGCGCCGAAGATCGACGTCCTCTTCCCACCCGAGAATCTCGCGACCTCGACACCGGGTTTCGAGACGGGAGAAGAGACGATCACCATCGCGGGAAGGCTCCGCGACGCGGGAGTGCCGGTCGAGCTTCGCGAAGCGATCGAGCTCAGCGTCGAAGGCGGCGAGCCGATCCTCGTGCGCGACACGTTCGCCGTCGAGGTGCCGCTCGAGGTCGGGGTCAATCTCATCGATCTCGAGGCCGTCGATGCGCGGGGATTCGAGTCGACGCTCGAGCTCCGCGTCGTTCGCTCGAGCGTGCCGCTCGATCGCTTGGTCCTCGACACCGGGAATGGCCAGTCGTCGCCCGTCAACGGCTTCTACGGCGACTCCCTCACCGTGCGCGCGCTCAGCGCCGGTGGTGCGCTCCAGCAGAACTTCGGTGTCGAATTCCGCATCCTCGCGGGGTCGGGAAGCTTCGCCGACGGATCGCGTCGCACGATCGTCGAGACCGACTCGTTCGGCATCGCGCGCATCTCCGTTCGCTCGGGTCACGAGATCGGCGCGAGCTCCCAGATCGTCGCGGTCTCGGGAGCCGGCGGCGCCGAGCCCGAGAACATCTTCGTCCTCCACACGACACGCGATTCGGAGACCCAGCTCGTCGCGCACCGAGGTCGTGAGCGCGTCGGCGAGGCTGGCGGGCGACTCGCGGAAGCGCTCGGCGTTCGCGTCGTCGACCGTTACGGCGACCCCCTCGAGGGGGAGACGGTGCTCTTCCGCGTCACCGAAGGCGAGATGGGGCTCGGCGAGCAGCGCTCGACCGAGCGTGATGTCTTCACCGATGCAGGTGGACTGGCGGCGATCGACGGATTCCTCCCGACCGGTGAGACCGTGCAGCGCGTCGAGGCGTCGTACGAGGGGTCGATCGTCGAGTTCGAGATTCGCGGACTCGTTCCGAGCGCTCCGCTCGACACTCGCATCGACGGATTCGTCAGCGACGATCGCGGGGTTGCGGTCGCCGGAGCGACGGTCGAGGTGCAAGGAGCGAGCGCGGGGTCGGACGGCATCGTCACGACGACGGGGCCGCGCGGCGAGTTCGCGCTCCTCGCAGCGCCGTCGGGGAGCGTGCGCGTCGAGGTGCTTCCGAGCGACACGCACTCGGGGGCTTCGCGCGAGATCTTCGTCGTGCGAGGACGCCGCCATACGCTTTCGGCACCGATGCGTGTCGCTTCGTTCGCGGATCCGAGTCGTTCGCGGAGACTTCGTCTCTGGAGCGGCCAGGGGGCCGTCTTCACGCTGCCGTCGCTTCCGGGACTGCGGCGCCCCGGCGAGGCCGACGCCGTGACCTTCCCCGACGGGTCACGAGCAGGAGTCCTCCACGTCTCTGCGCCGAGCTCGCGCATCCTCGCCGGTCGGGTTCGAGACGACGTCGACGCGCGCATCCCGCTGATGATCTCTCCCGCGGGTGTTCGATTCGATCCTCCGGCCCGTCTCGAGTTGCCGAGTCCGGGCCTTCTCGGTGGTCGTGTCGTGCCGCTTTACGGAGACGACGCGAGCGACGGTCTGCGGCAGCTCGGTCGAGGTCTCGTCGCGGACGATGGGCTGACGATCGAGTCGTTCGCGGGCGAGGGTATCTCGCGCGGCGGGCTCCACTTCTTCGAAGGTCCGGGTCTTTCGGGTGGGCATGTCGGCCGTGTCGATGGACAAGTTACCGCGCGGCTCGCCGGAGTCGCCGACGTGCCGCAGCGCGACGACAGCGCCGTCGGCAAAACGAACGTCTACTTGCACTCGGGCGAGTTCTTTCTCGAGGCCGAGGATCTGGTCTTACCGGGTCGCGGACTCTCGTATCGTCTCTCGCGTCGATACGAGAGTCGCCACAACTTCCGTGGATCCCTCGGTTGGAACTGGGAGCACGAGTACGCCGATCGTCGGCTCGTGCGCGCTCCGGGATCGGGCAACGTCGTGCGCAACGACGGCCGCGGATCGCGCGACGAGTACGTCCTCGATCATTCGAGCGGCGCGTTTCTCTCGCCGATCGGTGTCTTCTCGCGGCTCTTCACGCTCGAGGACGATTCCTTGATCGAGCGGACGCCGGACGGAACGCGTTATCACTACGCGCCGCTCGACGACTCGCTCACCTCGGGCAAGCTGATGTCGATCACGGACCGCGCCGGAAACGCGCTGCGCATGGTCTACGATCCGCTCGGTCGACTCGACGTCGTCGTCGACACGCTCCAGCGACGCATTCGCTACGTCTGGCGTGACGACACGATTCTGCGCGTCCACGATTTCACCGGGCGGGAGGTCGAGTACAGCTACGACGAGGACGGCAACCTCGAGAGCGTGCGCAGCCCGCCGATCACGGGCACGCCGAACTCGAACGATTTCCCGCTGGGTCGAACGACGGTCTACAAGTACAGCTCGGGCTTCTCCGACAGTCGCCTCAACCACAACCTCATCGAGTGGATCGAGCCGCGCGAGATCGCCGCGGGAACGCGCCGGCCACGGCTGGTCAATCACTACCGCGAGGATGCGGACGCCGCCGACGTCGATCGTGTGATCTCGCAGGATCTCGGTGGAGTCAACGACACGGGCGTTCTCGCGGGTGGCACGACGACGTTCGCGTATCTCGACGTTTCGCCGTGGCCCGAGGATGAGGTGCTCGCGCCGTCGGATCTCGCCGCGTTCCTTCTCTCGGAGGTCTGTGTCACGGAGGTGACCGACGCACGTGGCGTAACGACCGAGACCACTTCGAGTGGCGCCGGGCTTCCGCTACGGATTCGGGTTCACACGCTCGACGACGGCCGACCGCGCGACGAGCAAACGCTCCATCCGCCGCCGGGCGTCAAGCCTCCGTTCTACGAGACGCGCCTGCGTTGGAGTCGCGAAGGACTCCTCGAGGAGCGCACCTTCCCGCGTGGCAATCGGGAGCTCTTCGAGTACGACGTCACGTCGCCGATGCGGTATGGCCGAGGTAACTGCGTGCGCGAGGTCCGCCTGCCCTTTGACGAGTCGGAACCGGGGCACGTCACGGAGAGAGCGTTCGAGCCCCTCTACCAGACCGTGATACTCGACGTCCCGACGGGAATCGACGGCGCGGCCGACCCGCTTCGTGCGATCCGCCGCGTGATGGACTACCAGGAAGACTCGGAGCTTCCCTCGCTCGCGGACGAGGCCGGTATTGACGAGGGAACGCTGACGAAGGCGTTCCAGCGCGTCGGCATCACGCTCGGTCTCGGCGATCAGAACGGCGACAACCTGACGTCGCTGCGCAGCGGAAACGTCATTCGCGAAGACGTCCCCGTGACGACCAGTGCCGCGGGAGTCCGGCGGGGTGCTGCGCGCACCTTCGTCTACAACTTCTTCGGGCAGCTTTCGATCTCGCGGGACGCCGAGGGCGTGGCGACGCTCTTCGAGTACCACCCCGAGCGAGACCCCGAAGGCGACGGTGTCGCGACCGTCGTCGAAGGTCTCGACCGAGACACGGGCGGGTTCCTTCACGCTCGCACGATCGATCCCGAAGGGCTGCGTGACGACGACCCACTCGAGATTCGCGAGACCTTCCTCTACGACGAGTACGGAAACCTCTCGCAGCACACGGACGCTCGCGGCTTCGCGACGAACTTCATCTACAACGCGATCGGCGAGCTCCTCGAGCGTAACCTCGGCGCGCCGCTGCGCTACCGCTGGCAGACTCGTTACGACGCCGACGGAAACGTCGAGGCGACGCGCTACTCGAATATCCGCGCGAACGACGTCAACACGCATCTGATCGTCTCGGAGAACCTCTGGGTCGACTCATCGTTCGAGAACGACCTTCTCGGTCAACGAGTCACCGAAACCCGCGAGTCGACGGTCGAGGACGGCGGCTCGGTCCGAAGCGCGACGACGCGCTTTCGATACGACGGCGTCGGTAACCGTATCCGCGTGATTCATCCCGTCGAAGGTACCGACGATGCGACGGAGTACGACGCCCGCGGACTCGTCCTTGCGGAGGTGCGCGCCGAAGGCACGCTCGACGAGGCGCGCATCGAGCGACGTTACGACGAGAACGGAAACCTCGTCCTCGAGATCGACGCGGCCGACTCCGACGAGGACGGCGAGCGCGAGACGACGGAGCATCGCTACGACGGTCACGACCGGCGCGTAGCGACCGTCGACGCGGCCGCCGGCACTCGCGTCTTCGTGCGCGATGGCACGGGCGCCGTCGTCGACGCTCTTCTGGAGCGGACGCGACGTCGATTCGACGAGCGTGGACGCGAGATCGAGCGCCGACGCCTTCTCTTCGATCCGAGCGATCCAGCGAGCGACCCTCGAGAGCTCGTCGAGAGCTTCGACGTCGACGCGGAGAGCCGAGAGACACGCCGCACGCGCGCGGACGGCTCCGAAGTGCGCATCTTGCGAGACGCGGCGGGACGCGCGAAGGAGGAGATCGACGACCGCGGCCTCCGGACGATTCGTCGCTTCGACGGCAACGGGAATCTCATCTTCGTGCGGCGAGAAGTGACGTCGGAGGACGTCATCGATCTGTCGGCGGCGGACGATCCCGACTACGACGAGTTCGGGCGGCTCATCCGCGCCGAGCAGGAGGTCCACGTCTACGACGACCTCGATCGATTGATCCTGTCCGTCGACCCGAAGGGTGGCACGTGGCGTCTTCGTTACGACAGCGCCGACTGTCGGGTCCTCGTCTCGGATTCGAGCGCGGTCGCGATCGGCGCGGAAGCGGAGCCCGATCTCGAGGACGTCCTCGATCTGTTGACGCCGACACAGTTCGCACGCATCAACGGCCACGGGAACATCCGCCGCTTTGCATACGATCATTTCGGACGCGTGCGCACGGCCGTGGCGGAGCTTCGCGCCGACGGTACGGGCAGCTCGCCGATCGAGAGCACGAACGGATTCAACGTCGACGGACTTGTCACTGAGCACTACGACTGGGACGACAACGGACGGCTGATCGGCTATCGCGACGACCTCGGTCGACGCACGTCCTTCTCGTGGGATCGTGCGGGATACCTGCGTGGAAAGGTCTGGCACGACGAGTCGACCGAGACGTGGCAAGTCGACCGCGACGGCAACCCGATGCGCTACGTCGATCGCCGCGGGTCGACCTTCGTGCAGCGATTCGACGGTCTCCATCGGGTCGTCGAGCGCGAGGTCTTCCCCGCGGAGAAGCTCGAAGGTGTCGGCGGCACGCTCCGCCAGAGCTTCGAGTACGACGCGCTCGGCCGCCTGACCCTCGCGCGAGACGGCGCGGATCCGGACGACGACCTCGACGACGTGATCACGACGCGCAGCTACGATTCCTGCGGTCGGTTCGTTCGCGAGTGTCAGGGTCGATTCGTCTTTACGTTCGAGTACGACGACGTCGGGCGTCTCGTTCGCGAACGCTACCCCGACGGTCGCGAGATCGTCCGTGAGCGCGGTCCATCGGGGGCGCAGGTCTCGCTGCGTGACGGCGACGGACAGGTCTTCTCCGAGTTTGCGCGTTTCGCCGACGGTACCCTGATCGATCGACAGATCCTCGACGGGACGATCACGAGCTACCTGACCGCGGACGGAGACGGCGTGCTCCGTGCCGATCGAATGGACGAGCTCGGCGCCGAGCTCGTCCTCGAGCACATGAGCACGGAAGGCGCCTCGCGTTACGAGTTCGAATACGGTCGCAACGCGCGCAGCGATCCGATTTGGCAGCTCAAGGTTCACCGCGACGGCATCGGCGACGTGTGGAGCTACGACTCGCTCTACAGGATCCGCGCGTTCTACCCGAGCGTCTTCGACCCGCGCGTGCCGCCGCAGGACCCGCTCAGGAAGCACGTCTTCCTCATCGACGGCAACCACAACTGGCGTCAGATCGACCTCGACCAAACGGTCGCGAGCATCACGGTCGGCGACATGGACCAGTACCGATTCTTCGGCGCGCAGCAGGTCCAGAACGGCGGGACGGGCAACATCACCGAGATCGCGGGTCTGACCTTCACCTACGACGCTTTCGATCGCGTGATCGCCGCTCACCGGGGCAAGGTGCCCGTGGCGCGATATCGCTACGACGCGATCGGTAGTGAAGACGCGTGGAGCTTCCGTGCGACCGGGCGGCGCGTCCGTCGCGAAGTGCTCACACCCGTCACCGCTCAGCCGTCGGGAGTGACCCTCTACACCTATTCTCACGATGGCATCGGCGAGGAGCGTGACGAGCTCGGCGATGTCCTGCGTCAGTACTACTGGGAGGACGGCAAGACTCCGCGTGATCGCGGTCGCTCCTCCGCGTATCTGAATCTCGCGGCGACGCGTGGCGAAGCGCTCGCGTCGATTCTCCACGATGCGCTCGACTCGCCGATCGCTCTCGTCGATCGCAGTGGTGCTGTCATCGAGGACATTCGGTACGGGCCCCACGGCCAGAGACAGACGCGTGATCGCGACGGTCGTCTGCTCGACTGGGTCGACACGGGCTTCGCGCTCCTCTACGGGGGGAATGTCTACGATTTCGAGACGGGACTCTACTCGGTGGGCGCGCGACTCTTCCTCCCGGACATCGGGCGGTTCTTGACGAAGCACGATGCGATCGTTCCCCCGCGGGCATTCGGCCTCAACGGTTACGCCCTTACGAAGCTCCCAGGTCTCCCGGACACGGTGTCGGGCACGGGCTCCCATCTCATTCCTGAGTCCTTCTTCGCACCGTTCGTGGTCCCCCTCACCTCGGGGCACGACTCGGAAGGAGGGAGCACCCGATGAAACGCCCCACCCTCCGCCCATACTCCATCCCAACTCGACTCGTGTGTTTCGCGCACCGCAGGAAGGGGTCAGCGAAGCGCTCGAGTGTCGCGGCGGGTCGCCGCGATTTGTCGTCGTCTCGAAGTCGGGCAAGCCTCGACAATAACCGCACCCTCCGCGACCGAAGCACTTCGCGCACTCCGCGCGCGTCTTACGCCGGCTTTTTCGTATGCCTCGTCTTCGTCGCGTGTCTCGCCCCTTCGCTGAGCGCGCAGGACCGCGACCTCTTCGACGCGATCGCGACCGGCGACGCGAGCCCTTCGACCTCGACCTCGGTCGGGCGACTCGGGGAGATGCGTGCTCGTTGGCGCGTCGAGACGACGGGCGCTGATCCCGTCGAGTTGCGTGCCGATGGCTCCTTCAGCGTCTTCGGCGCGCCCACCGCACGACCGGTGCGCGCGTCGCTCGTCTCGACGAGTGGCGGCGCTCCCGAGGTGGAGGTCAACGAGACTCTCGACTCCGAGCCGGTGGTGCTGACGCGTTCGAACGCCTTCCGCGAGGTCGCGGCGATCGACGGCACGGCTTCGGATCCCGTCTACGGCATCACGCTGCTCGACTCGAACGGGCTCCGTCGAATTTCGTTTGCGAAGACCAACCAGATCGAGCGGATCACCGCGAGCGGCACGACGTCCCGTGGCGAGGAGTACGGCGAGACGGCCGGAGCGCTCGACGATCCGGGCGTCGACATCGAGTCGACCGATCAGAGCGTCGTCACCGTCACCGCAGCCGGGCTCGCCTTCGCGCAGTCGCCCGGGCTCGCGTGGATTCGCGCGTACGGAAACGGCGAGTGGACACAGATCCTCGTCGAGATCGATACGCGCACCGACACCGACCGTGACGGCCTCCCCGACGCGTGGGAGATCGAGAACGGCACCGACCCCAACCGCGCCGACGCGCACGAGGATCTCGACGGTGACGGCCTGACGAACCTCGAGGAGTTCGAGCGCGGCACCGACCCGGACAGCGTGGACAGCGACGGGGATCACCTCAGCGACGCGGACGAGGTCAACATCCATGGAACGGATCCGCTCAATGGCGACACGGACGGCGACACGTCGAGCGACTCGAACGAGATCAACACGAACACCGATCCGCTCGACCCGAACAATCGCTCCGCGACGATGCACGATCCCGAGGTCGTCGGAACGCGCGCGCTGAGCTTCTGGACGGGCCATCGCATCGAGGCGGTCTCGGACGACTTCGTCTACGTGATCACGGACGACGGCACGATTCTCGTCTACAACCTCCGGCGCGTGCCGTTCCTCCTCAACCGTTCGACGGAAGAGTTTACGGGTCTCGACCTTCTCGACCTCGCCGTCGACGGTACGGTCATCTACGTCGCCGCGGGCGGCGGCGGTCTTCTCGTCTACGAGCGCGACGACTTCGGCTTCCTGACGCACCTCAGAACGGTCGCCGTCTCGGGAGGCGCGCGCGGCGTCGCGGTCGAGAACGGTCTGATCCACGTCACGGGCGGCACGGGTTACCACACCTTCCGCCGCTTGAGCGATGGCACGATCGAGGGGCTCGGCACGATCCTGTTTCCCGGAGCCGCCGAGCTCGCGATTCACGCGAACATCGCCTACGTCGCCCTGCCGACGCGGCGCGAGCTCGTCTCGGTCGATGTCTCCGATCCGACGATGCCGCTCGAGCTCGATCGGATCCAGTTCCCGACGGGCTCGCACCTCTTCGATCGCATCGTCGCGATGCACAAGGGGGTCTACGTCGCTCACGGAAGCGGTGGCATCATCGCCGTCTCGACAGAGGATCCATCCCGCATGCTCTTCTCGGACAACTCGCGCGTCGAGTTTCCGAGTGAGACTTTCCGTGGACTCGCCGCGCACGGCAATCGGCTCTTCTCGTACATGACCTCGTCACCGGGCGCCGTGCAGATCTTCCGCATCCGCGAGGACGGATCGATCGACTACGACGGAATCGCGCCGATCGGGACGAACGAAGCTCCGATCGACCTCGCGACGGCCCAGGAGAACCTCTTCTCGCTCACGAACATCGACATCCGCGTGACGTCGCTCATCGAGTCTCGCGACCGTCACGGAGTTGCGCCGTTCGGGCGTGTGGCCATCGACGAGCGACGGGATGTGTTCTCGCCAGGCGATGCGGTCAACGTCACCGCGTACGCGCGGGACGACGTTTTCGTCGAGCGTGTGAAGTTCTTCATCGACGGCGAGGTCCGCGTCGACGATCAGGTGCCTCCGTTCCGCGTGACCATCGGAGTCGACGAGGATCGACCCGTGCCGTACGAGGTCTTCGTGCGCGCGGTCGGTTTCGACATCGGCGGCAACGTCGGCGAGATCGGGACCGTCTCGTTCCGCGTCGACGGCGACCTCGACGAGGACGGTGTGCCCGACGGCGTCGATCCTGACGTCGACGGCGACGGACTTTCGGATGTGGAGGAGCTCTACCTCGGCATCGATGGCTGGATCTCCGACCCGCGTTCGCGTGACACGGACGGCGACGGTATCGAGGACGGCGAGGAGGTCACCGAGGGCGACGACGGGTTCATCACGGACCCCTCGAGCCGTGACACCGATGGCGACGGACTGACGGACTCGTACGAGATCAACGTCATCGGGTCCGACCCTTCCGACGCCGACAGCGATGACGACGGTGTGCTCGACGGTGACGAGGATCCGGACGAAGACGGTCTCTCGACGCGTGAGGAGACCGCCGCGGGCACCGATCCCCTGATTCCCGACAGCGACGACGATCGTCTTCCCGATGGTCTCGAGACCGAGATCGGGCTCGATCCGACGCGTGAAGACACCGACGGCGACGGCACTCCGGACGGCGACGAGGACACGGATGGCGATTCGCTGACGAACCGGGAAGAGGTGGCGATCGGCACGCACCCGGGACTCGCGGACACCGACGGCGACGGTCTCGACGACGCGACCGAGACGGACACCGGCAGCGACCCGACGTCGCCGACGGACTTCAGCGAGATCGACGTCGTCTTCCGCAGTCGAACGGTCTTCCTCGCGGCGCCGCTGAGCGTCAAGAGCCTGACCCTCGAGAACGCGATTGTCACGGTGCCGCCTCCGACGGTCGGTGGACCTCACACGCTCGATCTCGAGGTCGCGGGTCGGCTTTCGATCGACGTCAACAGCCGCATCGACGTCAGCGGTCTCGGATACCTCGGCGGACGGTCGGGCGGCAACGCGACGCTCTTCGGACTCGCGCGAGACGATGCGCGGCCGAGCGGCGTGCTCGCGGGGGGAAGTCATGGCGGCACGGGCGGCGCGGCCGACGGCAGCGCGGCTACGACGGTCGGCCCGAGCTACGGCAGCCTCTTCGAGCCCGGGACGGCGGGCGGCGGTGGGTCGGCGCTCGACAACGACGGGCGCGGCGGCAACGGCGGCGGCGCGATTCGCATCGTCGTCGACGAGATCGACGTACGCGGTGCGATCGACGCGTCGGGCGAAGGTGCACCCGATGTTTCGATCGGTGGCGCCGGCGCCGGCGGCAGTGTCTGGATTCGGGCGAGCACGCTCTCGGGCACGGGAATGATTCGCGCCGACGGTGGCGACGCGAGCTCGGCGAGCGGCTCGGGAGCGGGCGGCGGTGGCCGCATCGCGATCGAGGTCACGTCCGTCGAAGGATTCGACGTCGACCAGCTCAGTGCGCAAGGCGGAGGGATGAGTCCTCCGGTCGAGCGGCCCGAGTCGATCGGAGCCCCTGGAGCGATGTACCTCCACGTCACCTCCGCCCCTTCGCGCGAGCTTCTCCTCGACCCCCACCGCAAGGTCCTCCGCCAGACCGGCCCCCAGCGCCACCTCGAAGGCG
>CAYZGY010000004.1:0-3887 GCA_964478085.1 uncultured Planctomycetia bacterium | reverse complement strand
CATCTCGGAAGTCGGTGACGACTTCATCATTCGCGAAGGTGGCGACTTCCCGTCCGATCTCGTCGGTTTCGAGATCGATCCGAACATCGACGACGACGACTTCACGACCTTCCGCATCGTACGCCAGTTCGGCGACACGATCTTCACCGAGCCGGGCCTTCTCGCGGGCGCGAGTCCGGGTGACTCGTTCCGCGGAGTCTTGCCGCTCGAGAAGCTCACCGTGACGCGTGGGGCCGCGCTTCGACTCGTCGGTCGTCTCGTGTTCGAATCGGAAGCGGCCGAGCTCGATCTCTCCTCGGGCTTCGTGTTCCTCGACGAGCTCGCGATGCCCGCGGCATCCGAGATCGACCTCAGCGACGCTTCGCTCGTCGTGTCGCGACTTCTCGATCCTGTCGATGTGACGCTGCTTCGTTCGGAGCTCCGCGTCGACGAGGAGGTCCAGCTCGGAGATGTGTCGCTCGAGCGCAGCTTGCTCGTACTCGGTGGAGCGGCCGAGGTCACCTCGCTCGATCTCGTCCGTTCGTCCGTCACCGTTCCGGAGTCCGAGGGTGCACTGTCGGTGCCGCTCGAGCTTACGGCCACGGGGGCGATCTCGATCGACCTCTTCAGCTCGCTCGACGCGAACGGCAAGGGATTCGTCGGCGGCTACGGTCCGGGCAACGAGAGCGAGGTCGGCGTCAGCGCTGAAGGCGCCACGGAGGGAGAGGGCGCCAGCGGCGGTAGCTCCGCGGGACGCGGTGGGCGTGCCTTCGAGGAGTCGCTCGAGAGCGGCAGCGGTTTCGGCAGCTACGGCGATCCGAGAGAGCCCGGCGCGGGCGGCAACGCGCACGTCGACGCCGATCCCGAGTCTTCGGGCGTTCGCGGAGGAGCGGGCGGTGGCTTGATTCGCGTCGTGGCCGACTCGCTCGCGCTCGAAGGGCGGATCGATGCTTCCGGAGTCGGCGCGACGCATTCCGAGATCTTCGACACGACCGAGGCTGGGGCGGGAGCGGGCGGCGCGATTTATCTCGAGGTCGGGGCGCTTTCGGGCTCCGGGGATATCCTCGCGAACGGTGGTGACGCGAAGAGCGACGGGTCGGGCCGCCACGGCGGCGCGGGCGGCGGTGGTCGCATCGCGATTCACTACGATTCGATCGACGCGTTCGGCGGTGACCTCAGCGTGCGTGGCGGTGGTGTCCTTCCGGGTCCCGCGAGCACGGACCTGTCGATCGGTGGTGCGGGAACGATCTTCCTGCGCGAGCGTGCGAACACGCTCGGCGATCTTTCGGTCGACGGCGAGGGCCGCGTCACGTCTCGTCGCTACTCGACCTTCCTCGGCGTCTCAGGGGGCGATAGCGGAAACGGCGGCGGCGAGGTGGAGCCTGCCGCGCTCCTCGGGCGCTTGACCATCGCGGGCGGTGCGTTCGTCGAGGCCGACGTCACGGTGAGCGTCGACAAGACCGAGAACCCGGGCGACAACACCTACACGCTTCTCGGCGGTCTGCGCGCTCCGAAGCTCGTCCTGCCGCAGGTCGACGTGCTGTCGCTCCGTGGCGGTGGGCTCGATGTCGGCGAGCTCGATGTCGGTGTGCTCGGTCTCAGTCGATTCGAGCTGCGCGACTCGGAGTGGATCGTGCGCTTCCCGATCGAGGCGGAGACGCTCAATCTTCGCGGCGCGAGTCGACTCACGGTTCCCGAGGCGACGGTCGGTCAGTTCTGGCCGCTCGAGATCGATCTCGCGAGCACGCTCGTCGTCGAGTCGGCGAGCGTCATCGACTTGCGAGGCAAGGGTTACCTCGGCGGCAACCGAAGCGATAATCATCGCGCGGAAGGACAGTCGGCCGAAGGCGTGATCTTCTCGTCGGGGGGTCGCACGGGTGGAAGCCACGCGGGCCTCGGTGGCTATCAGGAGCTCGGTCCCGGTCTCGGCAGGGTCGTCTCGCCGATGTACGACGATTTCCGCGAGCCGGTTTATCCCGGCGCCGGTGGCAGTGGCATGCTCGACACCGACGAGAAGGGATTCAACGGCGGAGGTCTCGCGCGCATCACGTGTGCGACGATCGTGCTCAACGGAACGATCGACGTCTCCGGCGACGGCGTGCCTCTCGGAGGTCCCGCAGAGACGTCGGGCGGCGGTGGTGCCGGCGGCGCTCTCTGGCTCGAGGTCGGAAACCTCCTCGGCTCGGGAGAGATCAGCGCGGACGGTGGTAACGCCGACGGCGAGACGGGCTCGGGCGGTGGCGGCGGTGGTCGCATCGCGACCCATTACATGTCGGACTTCGGCTTCTCGGCCGACATCCACGCGATCGGCGGTACGGTCGCGACAGGTTCGCAGAAGACCTCGTCGACAGGCGGAGCGGGAACGGTGTTCAAGAAGAGCGCGGCGGAGGCCTTCGGCCGTCTCTTCATCGACAACGGCGGTCGTGCGCAGTCGTTCCAGCGGACGCGTCTGCGCTCGCTCGGCACGGGTGAGATCACCGCGCTCGGGCCGCAGACGCTCGAAGGCAGCCGCGCTTTTGCCGAGCGTGATACGGGACATCGGAATCTGTGGGTCGTCCTCGACAATCAGACCGCCACGCCGGCGCGGATCGTCAGCAATACCGCGAGCGAGCTCGTGACCGACGCGACGGACGGCGATCTGACTACGATCGGCGCGGTCGGCTCGACCTACCAGGGCGCGATCGTTCTCGACCATCTGAGTGTCAGTGGCCTTGCCGGTTTCCACACGCAAGGCGACTTGATTATCATCGAGGACTCGATCGCTATTTCGGGCGGCGGACAGATCATCTCACCGGCGATTATCCAACGCTGAGGGAGACATCCAAGTGAGCGGCTACGTCATTCGCACCCCGCAGGGGAACAAGGGCCCTTTCAGCAAGGAGCAGATCCAGCAGCTCGTCGACCAGGGCAAGGTCCCGGTTACTCTGCGTGTGATCTCGACGCAGACCGGTCAGCCCGTCCTCGTCGCGGACGTGATCCAAGACGAAGACAGCGAGTTCGCGCTCGATCTCGACATGGACGATTTCGGCGACGACATAGGTGCGGCGGCACCGCCACCTCCTCGGTCAGGAGGAGCGTCCCGCGCGGCGGGCCCAGGCCGTACGGCGGGTCGTCAGGCTCCGGTGGGGGGACGCGGCCGTGCCGGCGGCGCGAGCGGTCGCGATGGCAGCGGTCGTGGAGGCCCGGGTGGCGTTCGGGGCGGCGGGCGAACGATGCGCGGTCGCGGCGCTCCTCGCGGACGTCCTGGTCCCGCGCGCGGCATGCCCGAAGATGGTCCGGATGGAGGTCGCGGACGCTACGGGGCGCCACGCAAGAAGTCGAGTCCCGCCGTCGTCGGGGCGATCGTCGGTGGCGTCGTGCTCGTCCTCGGCATCGGACTCTGGTTCGCGTGGCCGTACATGTTCGGCGGCGGCATCGACGGAACCTGGATGATCGACACGGACTACATGGTCGAGGTGGCCGTGAAGAACGCGAAGGAGGATGGGGCATCGGAAGCCGAGGTGAAGATGGCCGTTGCGTTCGTCAAGGGCTTCATCGGGATCAACGCGCAGTCGTTCGAGCTCACGATCGATGGCGACACCGTTACAGGAAAGTTGGGCTCGGAGTCCGGCACAGGGAAGGTGGTCGGATCCGCAGGGGGTGGCTGGACGAAGCTCGAGTTGACCGAGCCCTCCGGAAAGACGGAGTTCATGCTCGTGAAGCCGAGCGGCCGGCGCCTCCTCGCAAGACCTGATCTCAACGACAAGGAGAAAGAGTTCATCCTGCTTCGAAAGTGACCGCTCTTGTCGCCGACGTTCGTAGGCTGCTCGAGCGTCGGTCAGCGATCTCGAAAGGAAAACGGAACTTGGGCGGTTATCAGCCCGTTGAAGAAGTCGATTCGGCGTCCAAGCGGCCGATTCGCCCGAGCT
>CAYZGY010000003.1:22961-34525 GCA_964478085.1 uncultured Planctomycetia bacterium | reverse complement strand
CCACGGGTATTTGCTCTTCGCCGGGGTGGTCACCGTGTACGTCCTCGTCGCGTTGCAGCTGGAGGAACACGATCTCGTCGCCGAGCATGGCGAGTCGTACGAGAGCTACCGGCGTCGCGTCGGGATGCTGATCCCTCGGCGCCGCAAGGTCGAGGTGAGCGAGCCGGCCAGAGAGGTTGCGGCCTCGGGCGCACCGTCAAATCTCTGAGAGCAGGACGACCCAGTTCTTACCGTAGGCTTTCGCGAACTTCGGGCAAGTCGTGTAGAACGCGTACGTCTTCTTTGCCGTGTGTCCGGCAGACTCGACGTGCGCGTTCATCTCTTTATGCCATTTGCCGCAGTCCTTGAACGGGCCTTCGAAGGTCTTCGTCAGGAACTTGCCCGACAGGCGGACGTTGTCGGCGCCAGGGACTTCCTTCGAGACGTTGACGTAGACGTCGCAGCCCCAGAGAGAGTTGTCGTCGGCGAGGAGGAGATAGTCGTCCGGCGATTCGTCCGCTCTCTCGATTTTCTCCAGCAGGCGAGTCATCACCTTCCCGAAGGTGAGCGGGATATGAAAGACGCAGCGAACTCGGTCTCGGACGAACAGCTTCTCGTCGAATTCGACTTCCGAGTTCTCCCACGGCGCAGGATCGAATCTCGGGCAACAGCCCGTGTCGGCAGCTTCGCTCATTTTTTCGCAATTCCTCGTAAGGATTCGGGTCGAATGGCGAACGCGTCGGTCTCATGACGAAAGCACAGAACTCGTCCCTCGGCGAGCTCATTTCGAGAATCCTCGAGAGCTACGGAGAGTCCGGCGGAGTGGCGGTCGTCTTTCCGAATCGGGAGGTCGTCGAGACGATCGTGGACGATCTCTTACGATTGCTACGGTGTCGGACGAGGAAGCGATCGACGTGGCCTTGCGATTGTCTCGCGAAGAGGGCATCCTCTGCAGGATTTCGTGCGGAGCCGCGGCCGCTGTGGCCGTGCGTCTCGCGAAGCTCGACGAGTTCGCCGGGAAGAACATCGTCGTCGTGCTTCCCGACTCGGGCGAGAGGTACCTCTCGAGCGCGCTCTTCACGTCCGTTTTCGAGGCCGGCGATTGAGCGAAAGTCGCGAGAAAGACATGCGTTTTCGAACTCGAGCCGTCCACGTCGGCGTCGATCAAGATCCCTCGCACCGGGCCGTCGCGACCCCGATCTACCAGACGTCGATCTTCCGCTTTCAGGACCCGGACACCTCGCCCGAGTACGATTACACACGCTCGGGGAACCCGACACGCACCGCGCTTGCGGAAAATCTCGCGAGTCTCGAGGGCGGCGCCGGAGCGGTGTGCTGCTCGACGGGCATGTCGGCCGAGACGCTCATCCTGATGACGCTCCAGGCCGGCGACCACGTCGTCGCTCCGGACGATCTCTACGGCGGCAGCTAACGGCTCCTCGCGGATGTCTTGCGTGAGCGTTGGAAGCTCGACGTCACGTTCGTTCGCATGAGCGATCTCTATGCGGTCGAGCGTGCGATTCGACCCGAGGCGCGCAGGGCGTGCGGCATCACGCCCGGGCTCGTCCGACTCTCCGTCGGTCTCGAGGACCCGGCGGATCTCCTCGAGGATCTCGCGGCAGCGCTCGGCGACTGACGACGATGCTCAACGGTAGGCTGCGGCCGGCTTCGGCTTGACTCCGAGCTTCTCGTAGTTGAACCCGCTCGCGAGAGGCTTGTACTCGCCGACGATGTCGACGCTGCGCTCGGCATCGATCTTCGACTCCATGCCGAGGCACCAGTAGGCGGCGTTGATCGTCATCCTTCGGAGCCCTGCGCTCTCGAAGTCTCTCCCGCTTCCCATCGTGACGTGAAAGACGCGTGCGGACTTGCCACGGCTCGTCGTCCAGGTTTTCGTCCACGCGATCGGCAGCGGGATCTTTTTCGTGTTCGGGGCGTCGCCGTGCTTTCTCCCGACGAGCGGTTGGCCCAGGACGAGCGCGGTGCAGCCTTCAGGGAGGCTTCCGCCCTTCGGGTAGGTGCGATAGACGTCGGACGGACCCCAGATGTCCTCGACGCCCCGGAGAATCGGGTGCTTCTTTTGCTCTTCGATGATCAATCCACGCGTCGAATCTCGGTGCCAGTCTCCGTGATGGGAACGAAAGGAGCCCCCGAGAACGTCTTCGCCGAAGCGCACCTTCTTACCATTGATCCGGTACGGAACGTCCTGCAAAAAACCGTGGTTCGCCGTGCGGATCCCGATGATCGGCTTGCCCGAGTCCAAATAGGCGATCACGTGTTTGATCTGCTCGTCGGGCAGCGTGAGGAGACGATTGAAGAAGATGACGCAGTCCGCGCTCGCGACGTGCTCCAAGCCGGGAATGTTGTGAACGACCTGCTTGTCCTGCCATCGGATCTTTTGCGTCGGGTCGACCTCGCCTTGGTCGTTGACCGCGAAGAGGACGGTGCAGTCGAATCCGTGTCGCGTCGCCAGAATCTTGGCGAGCATCGGCATCGCCTGTTCGCTGCGGTATTCTTGCTCCGCGGCGATGAGCACGATGTGTTTGTCTCGAGCCAGGTTCCTCTTGAGCTTCGGCGATCCCGGGAAGTTCAGCCAAAGCGGATTCTCGGGAACGGGGTGCTCGTCCGAGAAGCGAGGTGAAGTTCTCTTCCACTTCTCGATCGACGCTCTCATCTCGCGGGCGCGTTCGGGCAGCTTCTCGACGAGATTCTCGCGTTCGCCGATGTCGTTCGCGAGGTCGTAGAGCTCGACCGTCTCGCCCTTGACGATCATCTTCCACTTTCCGTCACGCATCGCCGTGCCGAGCTTGGGCTCGTAACCGAAGAACAGCCTGCGAGGTGGAAGCTCAGCTTCGTCGCGGAGGAGGTTGAGCAAGCTCGTACCGTCGAGGGCACGTTCTTTCGGAACGGGGGACGAGGTCAGCTCGGCGATCGTCGGGAGCAGGTCGGTTCCGGCGGTGAGCGCGTCCGTCTCGGACCCTGCCCGGATCTTCCCGGGCCACCAAGCGATCGCCGGAACGCGATGGCCGCCTTCGTAGTGACTGAACTTGCCGCCGCGGTAGGGCTTGTTCGATCCGGCGCCGATCGCTCCGTTGTCCGAGAAGAAGAAGACGAGCGTCCGCTCCGAGATCCCGGCACGATTCACGGTGTCGAGAATCTTGCCGACACCTTCGTCCAGCACCTCGAGCATGACCTTGTACTTGGGGCGGATTCGCTCGCGGCTCCAGCGCTGGCCTCTCGGAATCGGCTTGCGCTTTTCGGGCGTGTCGTCGGGAGTTTGAAACGGAAGGTGGACGGCCTCGTGAGAGACGAAGAGAAAGAAGGGGCGGGACTTGTTCTCCTCGATGAACTTCAAGGAGTTCTCCGTGATCAGGTGCGTCACGTAGCCGGGCTGATCTTCCTTCTTCAGGCCGTTGTACCAGGAGCTCTTGTGAGCGTGGTAGTCGATGTAACCGGGGAGATAGCCGCGGAACTGGTCGAATCCGTGATGGACGGGATTGTGCTCGGGGGCTGACCCCAGATGCCACTTTCCGAAGAGCCCGGTCGTGTAGCCGTTCTGCTTGAGCAGCCGCGGGATCGTCAATTGACCCGGAGAGAGGCCCGGGGTGTCGAGGTGTCGTGCGACGACGTCGACGATTCCTACGCGCTGCTGATATCGTCCCGTGAGGAACGCGGCGCGCGTCGGGGAGCAGACCGAGCTGTTCGCGTGAAAGTCCGTGAACAGCTTTCCTTCCGCCGCCATGCGCTCGAGCTGAGGCGTCTTCACCCAACCGCCGTAGACGCTCGTGTCGCCGATGCCGAGGTCGTCGGCGAGGATGACGATGACGTTCGGGCGTGGCTCAGCCTCGTCTGCGTACGCGTCGTCCTCGTGAAGCACGAGGACGAAGACCAGAGCGAATCGAAGGAGGAAAAGAGAGGGCACTCGTTGCCTCGTAGCGTCAGTCGTCATGGCTTGTTTCGCGCCGTTTCCCGGTCATCGGGGGACGGCATTCTTCTGGCTGTTGAGCTTCCAAGAGTAGGGCAAGTACTCGGGCGCTCGCGCCTTCTTGCCTTCGTCGAGGTAGGCCTTCAGGCTCTCTGCGTAGCGCGCCGCATACTTCGTTTCGGATCCGGCGGCCTGCTCGAAGTCGCCGTAGTACCAGTCGTAGAGTGAGGTCAGGCGCACCACGCCCGTCTTCGGATCGAAATCGAACCACGTTCCGTGAGCGTGCACGAATTTGGTCTGCGCCTCGAGCTGCTCCTCGAGCCGCGCGCCGACGTACGCCTCGTTGCGTAGCGGGGGGCAGCCGACCGCGGCGCAGACGAGCGCGAAATGGATGCGCGCGTCGCCGAAGTTCGGTCGGATCTCCTTGTGCTCGAGGTCCTCGAGGCTCCACGTCTTGCCGCCGAGCAGCCAGCGCTGTCGATCCCACTCGAGCTCGCCGCTGACGTCGTCGAGCTCGTCGAGGGCCGGGTAGCGTTCGAGGACGCGTTCGAGCGTGAAGGCGTTGTACGCGTTGATCGCGAGCGCGAGCTTCTCGCTGCGGCCAAACTCCGCGTCGTCGAAGGTCGGCGCCTTCTTCAGAGACGAGATGTAGGTCTGGAGCGCAGCGCGATCTTTCGCGAGGCCGTCGTAGTCGACAAAGCCGTTCGCGTCGACGTGCTTCTTGAGGAGTTCATCGAACGCGGAGTGGTCGAAGGTCGCGCCGTCGGGCTTCTCGTCGTAGCGATCCTCGAGCTCGACGACCGGCGGCAAGAACGGAGAGAAGAGCCAGCGCTTGAGACCCTCGGGGTCGAGCTTCGCGACGACGCCGCCCGTGAAGATCGCGATAGCGACGATCGCGAGGACGAGCGCCCCCTTGGTCGACGGACGCGCGTCGACGGTTTCGCGATCTTCGTCCGGCTTCTCTGCGGCGTCGGCCACGTCGCTCGAGGTGACGTCGCCGTCGTCACCGATTCCGGTCTGTTTCGCGAGCTCCCGTTTCGCGAGCTTCGTGATGTAGATCGTCACGGCGACCGTCGCGACGAGACCGATGATCGTCGCGGCGAGCTTTCCGGAGTTCGGCCCGCCTTCACCGCTCGCTTCGGCGGCCGTCTTCGCGATGTAGCCGAGGTAGACGTAGAGGATCGTGCCCGGAAGCATCGCGATCCAGCTCGTCAATACGGCCGTCCAAAACGGGATCTTCGTCAGGCCGTAGAGGTAGTTCTGCAGGTTGAACGGAACCGCCGGAGAGAGGCGCAGCATCGCGACGATCTTCCAACCGCCGGTCTCGAGGGCTCGATCGATCGCGGTGAACTTCGCGTCGCTCGCGAACCTCTTGCTGATCCTGTCACGGGCGAGGTATCGCGAGGTCAAGAGGGCGAGCGCCGCCCCCGTCGTCGACGAGATGGATACGATGACCGTGCCATCGATCAACCCGAAGATCGCACCGGCCGCGAGCGTGAGCGCCGAGCCGGGAAGCATGAAAATCGTGGCGACGACGTAGATCAGGCCGAAGACGATCGGCCCGAGGATGCCGAGCCCTTCGAGCCACGCCTCCATCTTCGAGACCGCCACGTCGATCGGCAGCGACCCCATGATGAGGAAGATGCCCAGGACGATGAGCAGGATCGAGAGCCCCCGAACGAGGCCAGCGCGACGTTCGAGAAAGGTTCGCGACTCGGAGGCGGGAAGGACGTTCGAGGCAGGGTCCGTCATCGTGCTCTTTTCGGCTTCAGGTTCCGAAGTGTTCTACCAAGAACTCGACCCTACCAGCCTCCAAAAACGAGCTCGATCTCCGCGTCGTGACGTCATTTCGACAGCCGCCGACCTTCGGCATCGGAATCGCCCTCAGCATCCGGTTCATGCGCATCGTTGAGCGCGTCCAGAGCATGGAAACTCACTTGTCGACGTACGTCTCAAGTCCTGACGGGCGACTCTCGGTCGATTTCGGCAGATGGTACAATCGCCTGTTCTCGCGAATTGCCGTCAGTTCAGGACGTATGGGGCCCATGATCGGGACCTGTTGGGAATAAGTTGCGGCGAAGGGGCGTCTCTGCTTTCATCGCCAGGGACCTCACGGTCGCGGGGAATTCTTCAACCAGAGAGGTTTCGCGGTGTTCGGAATCTGCCGATCTGCGCCTCGGGCCCCGCAGAGGGTCTGGCTCAAGCTCAGCGTATTTTCGATTTTCGTCTTCGGTTCGTGTTTCTGCATTGCGTTCTTCGGGGCAGCAGGACCGGCTTTCGCGATGCCCGACAACGACGATTTCGCCGATGCCGAGATCCTCGAGGGCGATAGCGGTCAGCTCGGCACGAGCACGGTCGGCGCCACGAAGGAAGCGCTCGAGGACAACCACGGTGGAGTCGTGGGTGGAGCGTCCATCTGGTACCGTTGGACGGCTCCGCGAGGCGGCCTTCTCACCGTTCACACGATCGGCAGCAACTACGACACGGCTCTCGCCGCGTACCAGGGGGAAGCTCTCGGCGATCTCGAGTTCATCGAAGAGAACGACGACACCTCGGGACTTCACCAGAGCATGATCGTCTTCCCGGTCAGGACCGGTGAGGAGTTCTTCATCGTGATCGACGGGTTTCAGGGGCGCGGCGGAAACGTCTTGCTGACGTGGTTCCTGGGGAGCACGGGGGCGAAGCCCGCGAACGACCAGCTCGAGCGCGCGATCGAGATCGGCGCCGATTCGGGCATGTCGATCGCGACGACGATCAACGGAACGACCGAAGAGAACGAGCCCGAGCACCATCCGGATCAGACCGGCGGTTCGGTCTGGTGGAAATTCACGCCACCGATCGACGGCGAGGTGACCTTCACCACGAACGCGATCAACTTCCTCCACGTTCTCGCCGCTTACGAGGGGGCTGCCCTCGGGGGGCTCGAGCGTCTCGCTAGGAGCTCGCCCATCGACCAGTTCGATCCTGACGATCCCCTCGCCGTCCTTCCCGATGTCGATACACCTGCCTCGATTCGGTTCCGTGTCGAGAAAGAGAAGCCATTTTTCATCGTCGTCGACGGCGTCTTTCGAAATCGAGGGATCGCCGCCATCCAGTGGCTCGTATCGGTTCCGTGCGATCTTCCTGCGGAGTCGACCGATCCTTCGCCGCCGGACAATGCGGTCGGCGTCGAGCGCTCGTTGACGCTTTCGTGGAGTCACGAGTTGGCGCCCGGCGGAGGCGCGGGCGCTGCGGACGGCCCGGTCGAAGAGATCATCTTCGGTGAGGACAGCCGTCGTGATCGTTTCGAGGTCGACAATTCGGAGTGGGACGCCCTCTTCGATTCGGTCGTCACGATCGTGCCGCGTACGGATCTGATCGACAACGGCAACGGGTCCTTTCGACTGGAGCCGCTCTCGCTCGGTGAGCGCATCAGCTTCTGCGAGGACGAGCCGTTCTTCGATCAACCCGCGCCCGGGATCTGTTCCGGCTTTCTCGTCGGACCGGACCGCGTCACGACGGCGGGGCAGTGTGCCCGGGACGGCGTTCACTGCGAGAACCTCGCGTTCATCTTCGGCTTTCACATGGAAAATGAGAACACGTCCGTCCTCGACTTCCCGGCCGAGAACATCTACTTCTGTGACGGAATCCTCGGTCGTCAGCACGATCTCGCAGGCCCGAGCTGGACGGTTGTTCAGCTCGACCGTGCCGTCGAGGGGCGCAAGCCGCTCTCCGTGCGCCGTCAAGGGAAGGTCGCGGACGACGCCGAGCTGCTTTTCATCGGCAATCCCTTCGGTCTACCGACCAAGCTCGACGACGCGGGCCGAGTGCGCGAGAACTCGAACGATGAGTTCTTCGTCGCCACCGTCGACAGCACCGTGAGTAGCGCCGGCTCTCCGATTCTCGACAAGGAGACGCTCCTCGTGGAAGGCATCGTCGTTCGTGGAGACGAGGACACCGAAGGTCGCGAGGGCTGCTTCGTCTCGAAGCGTTGCTCCGACGACGAGTGCCGTGGTCACGACGTCACGCGCTCGAGTCTCTTCGAGCACCTTGCGCCGCCCGATCTTGCCACGGTCGTCTTCGAGGTCTGGTTCGGCACGGACTGCAACGATCTCGAGCTCCTGGCCGAGACGACGCAAACGTCGTTCACGCTGCCGAATCGACTCGGTCGAGGCGCAGTCTTCTGTTGGCGCATCGCGGCTCGTAACGAGTGCGGGAAGGTCTTCAGTCCGCGCTTCTCGTTCGTTACGACCGCCGCGATGGATCCTGTGTTCCGTCGTGGCGATGTCAACGCCGACACGACGGTCAACCTCAGTGACGGTGTCGCGTTGCTCAATTTCCTCTTCTTGCAGGGAGACGCGCCGAGCTGCCTCAAGGCGGCAGACACCGACGACGGCGGCTCCGTGAATCTCACGGATGCCGTCTTCATCCTCAATCACCTCTTCTTGCAGGGGCCGGCGCTGTCCGAGCCGTTCGAAGAGTGTGCGGTCGATCCGACTCCGGACGACGGAGTGACGTGCGAGTCGTTCCCGCCGTGTGAGGAAGAGGG
Organism: uncultured Planctomycetia bacterium; assembly: GCA_964478085.1. GTDB lineage: Bacteria > Planctomycetota > UBA8108 > UBA8108 > UBA8108 > CAYMLL01. The sequence continues at coordinate 26,093 of CAYZGY010000003.1, read as the reverse complement.
TTGAGCTTTTCTACAACTTGATCTCGATCGTCGTCGCTCCCGCCTTGTCCGCGGATTCGACGCCCCCGCGCAGGGTCTTCGTCGCTCCTTCGCGTCCCGCGCGGATCGTGTATCGTCCCGCTCGGAAGACCTTCGGCTGAAACTTGCTGCCGTGGATGCGGAGCGTGTAGACGATATCCTTCGTCGACTCGTCGACGATCTGAACGACGGGATCTTCGACGTTCGAGAACTTCAGCGTCGGCAACCAAGCGACCGCTTTGCGCGGGTAGTTGTCGAGCTGATCGACCGTGCGCGGCCAGCCCGGGTACTGCCGGTGCTGGGGTTTCGACGGATCCGCGTAACGCGGCCAACACTCGACGCCGATCTTGCGCGTGCGCTTGTCGAAACGAACGACTCCGTAGCCCGGCATGCGATCGTGGAGCGCCGCAGGCTCGAAGCCGGTCTTCTCGCCCGGGTTCGATGCCGCGAAGATCGTCAGAAAGTTGCCGAGTCCGTCGTGGTGTTGACCCGTGTACTCGGGCGCGCCGGGCTCGCGGTTCTTGCCGGGCACCTTCGGGTACCACTTGCGTGGATAGAAGTTCGCGACGGAGGGGACGGCGAAGGACCAGCCCGCGTCGTCCCACGTGTCGAGACCGTGGCGCGCGAGTGTCGCGAGGTGCTGGTCACCGGCGAGGTGAAACGCGAAGCCACGGCGCATCTCGTGCAGCGCCTTGCGGCGACCCGTCTGAGGCCAGCCGTTCGAGTCGAGATCGGCGCGCAGGTATTGCAGTCCGCCACCGTGGTGGGTGGCCAGCCCGCCGAAGACGGTCTGCGAGACGACGAGCTTCATGTCCGCACCCCTCCAGTCTTGCGCCCACGCCCGCAGGAAGTCGAGTTGGCGTTGACCGAGGAGCTGCACACCGTCGACGTCGGCGAGGCGCACATCGAAATCGGGATCGGTGATGTGATCCGCGCGGCGTGACCCGGACGGCGGAACGCGCCCATTGCAACCCGACTTGAACTTGCGGTCTTCGATGACCGCGAAGCTGATGCGGCCGTAGGTCATGCCCGTGTAGTAGACGCCGATGCCCTGAGAGACGGGGGTCGGGTCGAAGGGGTCGGGGAGATTGTGGGTCTGCGTGCGCTCGACCATCTTGACGAACTCGGCCGGATAGACGTAGCCGCCCCTGTCGTCCTTGTCCGTCTTGCGACCTCCTTCACCCCAGAGGTTGCCCTGGTAGACGTCGTGGTCGTCGGGAATGATGATGCTCGGAATCTCGCGCGTGAGGTCGCGATAGGCCCAGCACCAGAGGTACCACTTGTACAGGTAGTCGAGGTGGAGGTTCGCGCGATCGACGCCGGTAGGGCTCGCGCCCTCGTAGACTTGATCGCCGCTGAAGAAGAGGACGTCCGGGCGCTGTTGCGCGACGTGCGCCGTCAGGTCCTCGTGCGGAAACCAAACGCCTGTTTTCCAGTCGAAGCGTCGACCCTCGACGCCGCGCTGCGTGTTGTGGTTGCCCGTGAAGCCGGCGACGGCGATGACGGGCTTGTCGACGGGATCCGCGCGGACGACGCCGGGGAACTCGTGCTTGCCGTAGACGAGTCGGTAGCTCGTCGTCTCCTTCGCGTTCCAGTTCGCGACGCGAAACGTCGCCGTCCAGCCCGGGACGATGACCGGAGCCTTCGCGACGCTCGACCACTTCCCGTCGACACGCTTCTGGAGCTCGACGACTTGCGGATCGCTCTTGCCGATCGGCATGAGCTGAGCGGTCATCTTGAGCACGCCGCGACTGAGCGTGTGCTGAGCCGAGAGGATCGGGCCGGCGTGTTGCCCCTCGACCTTGACGAGCTTCGAGCCACCGTGCTCGAAGTCACGGAACCAGAAGCGTCCGATCTTGTTTCCCGAGCCGGGATGAGAGACGAGGGCGACGTTTCCGAGGAGGCGATTCGCGTCGACCGTCGTGGTGAGCTTTGCGATCTCTTTTTTCGTCGCATGATTTACAGCGACGAAGTCGATCTCGTAGCGATCACCTTTCGGGGTCAAGGAGAGCGAAAGATCGAGGTTTCGCAGAGCCAACGGATTCGACCGGCGAGTTTTTTCCGGCTGTTGCTCTGTGCTCCTCGGTTTCGCGCCGGGCGCCAGTCCCCAGAGCTCGGCGAGCGTCGTGCTCGGTCGATTCTGAATGGCCGAGAGGGCGACGAGACGCACGAAGCGCCCTCGCTTCGGCCCCGTAAACCACACCTTGTCGACCGTGCTCTTGCCCGCGAGCTTTCCGCGAGCGGCAGGCTCTCCCCAGCTCTCGCGGGAGTTCGAGACGTAGATCTCGTACCGCTCGATGCGTCCTGCGATGTTGTCGCGACGCGGGATGAGTGCGACGCCACCGAGCTCGGTCTCTCGACCCATGTCGATCTGAACCTCGTGCGGGTGACGCGGCTTGCGCGCCTTCCATTCCGTGTGCCAGATCGTGCCGAGGTCACCGTCGAGGATCTTCCCTCCGACGTCATTCCCTTCGACGCTGTCGGTGTGAACGACGCGCCAGCCGCGTCGTGGTAGAGCGCCTTCGGGCCGTGCACGTGCCGCGGTGATCTTCTCGTTGTCGCGGACGAAGGCCTCGAGCGTCGCGTCGACTCCCACAAAGAGCCCCGCGCCCGGACCGCGCGAGTGGTGGACGAGCGCCGCAGCGCGAATGTCGACGTCCGGGCCACCTGCGCCGAGCAGGAATCCTACTGCGGCACCGCGACTCGTCGAGGCCTGCGCGTCGATCAGTCCCGCACGAACCGAGAGCTCGCACGAGCCCTTCGTCTCGCCGAGTCGATGGGAGAGAAGGTGCACGGTGCGCAGAGGCTTGTTGGCCGCTCCTTGAATGCACTCGAGTCGTCCGTTCGCGATACGCCAGTCCTGGAGTCGGTTTCCCCAGAGCTCGGGCGCGATCCACGACCGTTCGAGCGCGGGCGGAAGGTCGTCGAGCAAGGTCTCGGCGTGGAGCCGTGAAGATCTCGACGCGCACGAAGACGCAATCAGAAGCGCGAAGCAGGAAACGAAGAGCGGCCGGCCGCGGCTCGAGGCGGTGTTCATGGATATCTCGACGGAATTCGCAAGGGGGAGTCAGGCTCTGTTGGTCGGGACCTTGCTGGTTGGGGTGAATCCCACCC
>CAYZGY010000003.1:18627-22951 GCA_964478085.1 uncultured Planctomycetia bacterium | reverse complement strand
TAAGCGCGAGCGAGAGGGGGCTTCCCGAAAGCCCCCTGAGGCTAAAGAGCAGTGTGGTTTTCACGCTCGGAGTCGATGAGGCGGAAGCCGTTCTCGTCCTCGAGGGCGAGCGACGATTCTACGAGACCATCGAGTCCGAGGCCCACCCGATCTCGCATCCGCGCGCCGGCGCGACCGAAGCCGAGCACCTTCGCGACCTGCGTGATGAGATCGGCTCGCGAGATGCGGAACTCTCGCGCGAGAATCAACCGCGCGGCAGCGGCGAGCTCTTCGACGGCGATGAGCTCGGGCTCTCGCGGAGCCTCGTCCGAGTCTCGGGCACGTGGAGAGATCGAGTCGACCTCCTCGGCGTCGTTCCAGAGAAAATCGTCGCGACCGAAGAGGACCGCGTCCCGGAGCGTCGACTCGATGGCACGTGCGATGATCTCTTGCACCTTGCTCGTCAGTCGGGTGACGCCCCAAGAGGCCGCGACACGCCGACCCGCTTCGTCGACGTGGATGGGAGACTCGGACTCGACGACTTGGAGGAGCCGTGCGATGACCTCCGGCTCGTCGGCGCCGAAGTCCTCGGGATCACCCGAGAGCTCGAGCTTCGCGGACGTGTAGGAGATCACACCGGGAAATCGGCCGTCGCCGTTTTGATCGCTCGCGTCGTCAACGCGTTCCCGTGAATCGTCAGACTCGTCGGTATCCGCGATTTCACGTGGGACGATCTTCTCGATCAGCGGGAGCACCTCGGGGCTCGCTTCGCCGCGATGGGCAGAGTCGATCGCGTCGCGAATTCGCTCGAGCTCGGCGCGAGGATTGCGCAGCCACTCGGGTGACCAAATGCGATAGAGGTTCCAGCCGAGACCTTCGAGAACCTGCGGGCGCAGTCGGTCGCGATCGCGCGCGGAGCCGGAGGCGCAGTAGGACTCTCCATCGCACTCGACGCCGATGAGGTAATCGTCGCTACCATCCTTGCGCACGGCGAGGTCGATGCGAACGCGCGAGCAGCCGACGTCGCGGTCGACCGAGAAGCCGTCGCTCTCGAGGATCTCGAGGACGGACTGAGCGAGGCCGTTTTCGTCGTTCTGTGTGAGGGACCGCTCTCTCGAGCTTCCCTCGGAGGAGTCGCCACGCGCGCTCCGCTCGGCGAACTCTAGGTAGCGCTTGAGGAGCTGTGGACCCTGGCCGCTGACTCGCGACGTGTCGATGTCGCTGCCGCGAATCGAGCTGTAGACGATGAGCTTTCTTCGGGCTCGAGTGACGAGCACGTTGAGGCGTCGTCCACCGCCCGTCTTGTTGAGCGGACCGAAGTTGAGGTGGATCTTGCCGTCCGCGTCTCGACCGTAGCCGACCGAGAGGAGGATGTGGTCGCGCTCGTCGCCCTGAATGTTCTCGAGGTTCTTGACGAAGAAGCTCTCGAGTCGGTCTTCGGTGAAATACTCCTCGAGGCTCTCGTCCTGTCGGCGAAGCTCCTCGAGGCGATCGAGAATCGCGACCTGCTGCGCTTGGCTGAACGTGCCGACGCCGAGCGACAGCTCCGGGCGCGTTCGAAAGTGCTCGAGCACGGCTCGCGCGACGCGATCCGCTTCGACCTTGTTCGACTGGCTCTTGCCTCGATCGTAGACGCCGTCCTCGACGTGGATGAAATCGACGCCGAGCTGTCCTCCGTCGCGTGACGCGCTCGGGAAGGTGTTGAGGCGCCCTTCGTAGAAGTTCTCGTTCGAGAACGCGATGAGCGACTCGTGTCGACTGCGGTAGTGCCAGCGGAGCATCCGCCGTGGGAATCCCGCGACGACGCACTCGTCGAGGACGCTCTCGAGATCGGGTGTGTCGTCGTCCTCCTCGGCGCCTTGCCGTCCGTCACTCTGGAAGACCGCGGTCGGCGGAAGCTGGCGACTGTCGCCGACGACGACGAGCTGGCTTCCGCGTGCGATCGCACCGAGGGCGTCTTCGGGCGCGATCTGGCTCGCTTCGTCGAAGATCACGACGTCGAATTGCAGCACGCCGGGGTCGAGAAACTGCGCGACGGAGAGCGGGCTCATCAGGAAGCACGGCTTCAGGCGAGTCAATGCGCCCGGTATGCTCTGAAAGAGCTTTCGCAGCGGCTTGTGCCCGCGTTTGCGGCGAACCTCGCGTTGGAGGACGCCGAGCTCCGATCGCTCCGAGCTCGGCCAGGACGCGTCGGGAAGAGCCGAGAGGAGGCGTGATCGCAACCTCTGCCGAGCGAGGCGAAGCTGTCCGAGATCGAGCTCGCGGAATTCGTCGATCGCGCGTTGGTGCTCCGGGCGACTGAACTGTCGGAGCGAGTGGCGTTCGGACGTCGCGTGGTCGAGCCACGTGTTGAAAAAGAGGCGCTCGAACGCGGGGATGAGATCGTCCGGCGCAACCTCGTTCGCGAAGGCGCGGTCGAGGTAGTCGTCGAGGCCGAGCTCGCGACAGTTTTCATCGGACGCGACGTAGCGGCCCCAGTCGTGGAGCGACTCGATCTCGTCTCGCATCAGCTCGACGCGTGCGAGGAGGCTCTCGATCGGCTCGCGATCCCGACCGTCGTCGAAGCACTTGTCTCCGTCGATCTTCGCGGCTTCTGCGAGCTCCTCCCAGGCGTTCTCGAAAGTCTCGAGTGCGTCGCGAACGGCCGGTACGGCTTGCTCGACACGCGTCGGGTTCGAGAGGCCTTCGACGGCGAGGCGCAGGCGTCGCTCGGTCTCCTCGCCGAGGACGAACTCGCGAAACGACGTGACCCATGAGGCGAACTCTTCGAGCGCCGCGGGGTCGGTTTCGTCTTCCTTCCACAGTGTCCCGAAGAGAACACGCCCACGATCGCTCGCCGATCGTAGCCGTTCGCGCAGCTTGCGAGCTTCGATCGCCTTCTCTAGATCCTCGACGAGCTGGTCACGGACGGGAAGGCCGCCGCCGCTCGCGGAAAGGTACGACTTGAGCGCTGCTCGATCGCGCCACCACGCCGGCTTGAGGAGCTTGAGCGCGCCGTACCCCTTGCGAGCGCGGTCGAGTATCGCGTCGAGATCGCGTTCGTCGAGAAGTGTCGTTTTCCAGTGCTCTTCGATCTCGTCGAGGCAGCTGCGGTAGCGCTTCGCCAGCTCGATGAGGTCCAAGATCTCTTGTCCCGTGCCGATCCACGCCGAGTCGCGCAAGCTCTCGAGGCTCGGGTGGGGAGTTTCGCGAATCGCGTCGACGAGGCCGAGAAGCTCACGCACGGAAGTGATCGTCGCAGGCACGCCGACCTCGACGAGCTCGGCGAGGCTGGAGCTCGAGTTTTGGAGCGTCGCTGTCGCGTCGTGAACCTTGTCGAGGGCTTGCCGCAGTGACGTCGAGGTTTGGTAGCCGAGCTCGTGGAGGCCCGATCCGCGCCAGGGATGATCCTCGAGCTTGGCGAATCGCTCTTGCACCGCCTTCCACGCGCCGACGAAGCGTCGCAGATCTTCTCGGGCTCCTTCGAGACGCTCGCCGGTCCAGTTCGGGACGTCGGGGATCTCCGCGACGACCTCGGGGGATTCGTCGAGAGCGATGCACTGGCCGATCGCGTCGAAGGGACTCGATTCGAGCGGATGGAGCGGATCGGCGATCGCCTCGACGTAGTCGTTGAGCCGTCCCCGCAATGCCGCGACACGTTCGAGCGGGCCGGTCTCAGGGGCGTTCGATCGATCTTGCTTGAGCGCGAGCGTGCGACCGAGCTCCTCGACGACCTTGCGTTTGCTCGCGTGTCGACTGTGGAGCTCGAGGCAGAAATCGGCGAGGCCGACTTCGCGCAGGCGGTTGTAGACGACCTCCAGCGCGGCCATCTTCTCGGAGACGAAGAGCACGCGACGATTCGACGCCAGGCACTCCGCGACGATGTTCGTAATCGTCTGAGACTTGCCCGTGCCCGGCGGACCTTCGAGCACCAGATTCTCGCCCGACTTGATCGCGAGGATCGCTTCTTGTTGGGACGAGTCGGCATCGAGGACCTGAAACGTGCTCAGCGGGTCCGTGCGAGCGTCGATGCTCGCCTCGTCACGTTCCGTCTCGTCCGCGAGCTTGGCGAGATCGTCGCCGGCCGCTTCGGCTGTCGGAGAGTCTGTCGGAGTCTCGACGCCACAGAGCGTTCGGATCAGAGAGTTCTCGGAGAAGAGCTCCGCGAACGTCTCGAGATCCTTGTACATGATGAATTTCGTGAACGAGAAGAGCCCGAGGTAGACGTCGTTGAGGACGCACCAATTCGACGAGCCCGAGACTTCACCAATGCTCTTCGCGAGCGCCGCGAAGAACTCCTGCAGGCTGAACTCCTCGAGATCGTCGGGGAGCTCGGGGATCGAGATTTTGAGCTCGCGCTCGAGCT
>CAYZGY010000003.1:0-18617 GCA_964478085.1 uncultured Planctomycetia bacterium | reverse complement strand
GTCGTCGCTCGGGTAGAGGCGGAACGGGCTCCTCGGCGAGCGACGGCGCAGCTCGACGGGCACGAGGAGGATCGGCGCGAGGAGCGGCTTGGTTGGAGCGTCGGTCTCGAACCACCTGACGGCGCCGAGCGCGAGGAAGAGCGAGTTGTAGCCTTGCTCCTCGAACGAGCTGCGCGACTGCTGGTAGATGCGCAGCAGGTTGTGGTCGAGCCGCTTGTCGTCGAGATCGGTCTGGAGGTCGAGGTCCGTGTGCTTGTTCGAGAGGCGAGCGGGGTCGTAGGGCTGGAACTCGCGGGTGAACTCGGGTTCCGCCTCTTCCGTCTCGGAGGAGGTCTCGTCGTCGTTCTCGACGACCTCGGCTTCCCTCAAGACGTCTCCGTCGCAGTCGCACGCCGCCGATTCCATCGGCAGGGAAGGGCCGCCGAAAGTTCCGTCGGGGCTTCCGCCGGTGGATCCGTCCGCGAGATTCTCGGGACTTGTCGCGTCGCTATCTTCCGAAGAACCTTCTTCCGGCACCTCGGACCCGACGACGGCGTCGGTCTCTTCCACGACCGTTTCGACGGGCGGCTCGCCAGGAAGAAAGCTCAAGGCCTTGCGATCGTGCACGAGCAGGCGGAAGACCTCGGCCGGTAACTCGTCGACGATGTGAATCGTGCTCGCGCGAGTCACTCGGAAGTTGAGCAAGCGGTTCCGCTTCGTCGGGTCGAGAAGCTTTTCTTGGAACTTCTGGAGTCGGCGAAAAACAACCTCGTTCATATGGGGAAGTGTCGACGGATCGGTCGATCTTTCAATAGCGAAGCCCCTCGTTTTCTCGGGTCTGAGATTCAGGGCAGACGCGTTCGATCCCTTCGAAGAAACGAGGCGTGAAAATATCATGCTGCGATCCAAGATTTCTCGCGTGACCATGCGGTTCGCCGCTCTTCTCTCGGTGTGTGCTCCGCTCGTCAGCTGTTCGCACGACGAGCTCTTCGGCCCCGGTGGTGGGGTCACTGTGACGGTGTCGACGCCGTCAGCAGTTCAGACGGGCGACATCCGCATCACCTTCACGCTTTCCGACGACGACGAGACGCGTGCGGATATCTCCGTGAAGTTCGCGACGGACGGCGTCAGCTTCCAGACCGCCTCGCGAGCGACGGGTAGCGTCGGCACGAGCGGTCTCGCGGTCAGCGTGGGCGGAACCGCGCACACCTTCATCTGGGATTCCGCCCGCGATATCGACGATGCCCGTCTCGACGGCGTCGTGCTTCGCATCCAGGTGGACGGTGGTACGACCGACGCCAGTGGCGGGTTCACCGTGCACAACGGGCGATTCCTGCTCGTCTCGCACGATCGCACGACGGCACAGGTCTCGCTCTATCTCCTCGATGCGATCGACGCTGACCTTCAGTTCCTCCAGACGCTCTCGCCGGGAGGACAGGAGCCCTGGGACGTTCTCTTCGAGGACGGGCGCTTCTTCGTCGCGAACGTCGGCACCAATGACGTGACCGTGCTCGATCTCGACGAGGACACGGGCACTGTCTCGACCGTCGCCGGCTCTCCCTTTGATGCGGACGGAATCAACAGCAAGTACCTCGCGACCGACGGGGACCACCTCTTCGTCTCGAATGTCGCGAGTGGCACGATCACGATTTTCGACATCGATGCCGACACGGGGGCGCTCGATCTCAACGCGCACTCGGGCGAGGCGGCTGCGAACTGCCGCACGATGGTCGTCCGATCCGGACGCCTCTTCGTCGCGAACGAGACCGACGGCGAGATCCTGATCTTCGACATCGCCGCGAGTGGCGAGCTCGTGCCGAACGGGTTCTCGCCGATTACGACCGGAGGCGTCGCGACTCCCGTAGCGCTGACGAACGTCGGCAGTCGTCTTTACGCCTCGAACTACGCGACGTCGACCGTCGCCGGCTTCAATATCCTCGGCGGCGGAGATCTCTCCGCGATCGCGGGCTCGCCGTTCACGTTCACCGGAACGCTCGTCCTTCAGGTCGCGCACGACGACGCCGACGAGCGCCTCTTCCTCGCGACGTCCGGAGCCTCGGCCTTCGCGTCGATGGGGCTCGACGCCATCGGAGTCGCCACCGAGGACGCGAGCTCACCGCACACGGCAGACGGACTGACGCACGCGGTCGCCTCGGCCGGAACGGTCGTCGTCGTCGGCAACTCGAACTCCGAGTCGATCGAGGCCTTCACGGTCTCGACGACAGGAGCGACGACGGCGGGCGACGACAATCCGGTCGACCTGGGCGATCCGGTGGGACGAATGGCGATCTCGGACTGATCGTCGAGAGGCCCGCGGTTGAACCGAGCCGGAATCCGGGTCCGAGTCTCATCAGGAAAGAAGTGTCGAACGTTCGCGTTCTCCTCCCGTCACATCGCAGGCCGATGAGGCGCACCCGATCGTCCGGACCGCTGAGGCTCCCCCTCGTTGCGGCAGTTCTCGTGGCCGGGCTCGCTGCTCGGCATCATTTCGGCAGGACACCGAGAATCGACCCTGTCTCGAGCTCGGGTGGTCGTTCGCTCTCGATTCCGGCGAAGCCGGATACGGCTCATTTTCTACAGACGGACCCGCGTTGGGCCGACGATCGAATCGGCGGAAGCGAACAGCCGATCGCCGCGGTCGGCTGCACGATCTGCACGATCTGCACGATCTGCTCGATCGCGATGGCTGCGTCTCGTCTCGGGGTCGAGATCACGCCGAAGAACCTCAACGCCCGGCTCATTCACGCGAAGGGTTACACGGATCGTGGTTGGGTGATCTGGCGCGAGGTGGAGACGGCATCGGACAAGCGAATCGCGGTGCGCGTGTCGAATCGACTGACGCACGCCGACATCGACGACGCTCTCGAGGCTGGTCGAGTTCTCGTGGCGAAGTTCTTCCTTCCGAACGGCGTGCAGCATCGGGCTTCGAGTGACTCACGAGCTCGATCCTGACACCAAGATTACGGGGCCGTATCCTCCGGACGACGCTTGGCGGTATCGGCTGATCTTCAAGACGACGGTCGAGGCGATCGACCGCCCTCTTCGAATCGTAGGATTCGGCATGTTTGCTTGGGACGAGGTACGTAGGGTCATTCCAGACGCCGACTCTCCACTCAACGGAGGGGTGTTCTCCGCACGTACGTCTCGTGATTGGTACTTGACCGATGATGGAATCGTCGCACCGGGAAGACCGTGCGTCGATCCCGAGAACTGGGCCGGAACGCAGTCGATCGGTTCCATCCGTCAGCGTTGGTTTCTTGTCGGGGAGGACGACGAAGTTGACTCGTTCAAGGGGGAGGCTGTGCTCCAGTTCGGGGACTGAAGGTCGCGACACTTCCGGTAATCTCGAATCCCTCATGGGTTTGTCGGGGGAGTATTGCTCTCGAGGCGTCCGACGAAGTGCAAGATTTCGCCCAAGCACGTCGATGACTAAGATGGACGACGACGATCGCCTTTGTTCCGTGGAGAATCCCCTTCGGTGGAATCGGATTTCGAGATAACGCAGCGGGTACTGGTTCCCACTCTCGTGTCGGTGTGCGACTGGCTCCGCTGTTTGGGTGAGGAGGCCAAGTCGGATCGCTGGGACGAGGCCGAGCGGGTCCTCTTCGAGCTCGAGGAGGTCGTCGGACGTCTTCAGCGCGGCGAGCCGATCGATCAGACTCGTCTGACGTCGTTCTTCGCGCCGACCGGCGTCGTTCAGGACGTCGCGCTCGAGTCGGGATGGGGTGACGACTTTCTCGGTCTCGCGGAGCAATTCGACCTCGCCGCTGGGCTCTTGGGCTGGGAGTAGCCCACGCCGGAGCGAGACCTCGGCGATCGGGTCAGGAGTATTCCCCGGAATCTCGACGCAGGCGTTCGTTGAGAATCCGGAGGGACGAATGCACCGACCAGAGCTACGCAATCGCAAGATCGGAACGAAGGCCGCAGGATTCGGTCCGTCGAACGCGCTGGTGATTCTCGAGACGTATCGCGACGGACGGATCTTCTACGAGACTCTCGAGGATCCGAGGATCCGAGGATCCGAGGATCGCGAACCTTGCGTTCGGGTCTCACTCGATCCGACTCATCGTCGAGCCGGTGCTCGACGACTGGGTTCACGCTTGCACGCCCGACGATCTTCCTTGAGGCGCAGCGTCTCGGGAGACCGATCCGATGGGGTCGTTCACTCGGTCCGGAGGAAGAGCTCGAGCTCGAGCGCCTTCGTGCCGACGGTCATCGCGTTCTCGAGGAGCAAACGCGGGTACGTCATCGAGTCGACGCTCGAATCCGTTCGGCGTACACAACTCTACCGCGCCTTGCCGCACGAGCTCGGTCACCTTCACCACTTCCGTGAGTACGAGCGAGAGGACCGAATCTCGGAGTATTGGTCCGTTCCACAAGAAGAGCGCGGGCAGTTCGCGCATCCATTTGCGAAGGAGCTCGCCGCGAGGCTCGAAGGAGACCGCACGATTCCGTTCGAACGGTCCTTTGACACGCGTGCGTGGAGCGTTCACGAGATCGAGGCGGGTTGGTTCGAGGCCTGATTCCCGCGGGTGGTCGAGATCGCCGCGATTGGCGAACTCGTCCCGGCGACGCTATGCTGACGGTTTCGGGGGAGCCTGATCAGGTGCGACGCGGAGAAGCAGTCCTGCCATGAAGCCTTGCGTGAGCTGCGGCAAAGCACTCGAGAACCGCGCGAAGACGTGCGAGTTCTGTGATGCCGAGCAGCTCGCCACAGAAAGCACGGCGGTCGTACGCGACGACTTGACGACGACCATCGAGGAAAGAGGTCCCCTCACGCCCAGTGAGATCCTTTGGACCTGGGTGGGGCTCATCGGGTACGTCGTCGTGATCGCGCTCGGTGGGTACCTCGGCGACCGTGCGGGAGGCACGTTCGGAATCGTTGTCGGAGTCGTGGCCGCGATGTTCGTGTTCGAGCTGCTGCTCTGGAGCTCCTCGCCGGGCGACTTGAGCAAGATGGTCGTCGGCTTGGTCGTGAAGATCAGTGTCGTCGCCGTAGGAGGATTCGCCGGTGATCGTCTCATCGGAGGAGGCTTTGGAATCGTGCTCGGGATCATCATCGCCGTCGTCGTGTCGAGCGTCGTGGTTCAGAAGCGGGTGAGTCGATGAGCGATCCGGTCTTCTTCTATTCCGTCCCCGACGAGTCTGTCGATCACACGGAGCGTGACGACTTCTGGGGCGATGGAGGCGGCAGGGGCAAGAACATGCTCCGGTGGATCCTGCTGCAAGTCCGTCAGGAGCTTCGCGAGCGGAAGGGGGAACTGTGAGTGAAATACGTCTCGAGCTCGACGTGCTTGCCGCGACGCTTTCGATCGTGCGATTGCCGGTCGAGTCGGAGGCGCCGACGTGGGCTAGCGGCTCGAGCTTTCTCTCGACGACACGAACCGCAGGAGAGCTGTCGGTCGTCTGCGACTCTGCACTCGTGCCGTCCGGTGTCCGAGCGGAGCACGGCTTCCGGTCTTTGGCCGTGCGCGGACCTCTGGCGTTCAGCGAGGTCGGGATCCTCGATGCCCTCGCGGCTCCTCTCGCGCGCGCGAAGATCGGGATCTTCATGATCTCGACGTTCGACACGGACTATCTTCTCGTCCGCGAGGAGTCCCTGGGGGAGGCGATTCAGGTTCTCGGCGACGCGGGACACTCGGTGTACCGAAGTTGACGAGTCGGGCATGCCGATTGCCGCGCGGATCCGTTCCGTCGATTCCGAGAATTCCCTCCCGCCTCGTTCGACGATTATCGAATCGCGTGATAACCTTCACTGCCTTTTCGGAAGAGATCGGACGTGCGGGGTGGTTCCCGCGCGGCCACGGGCATGAAGGCAAAGGGCAGATTGGCTACGAGGAAGTGGCGTGCGCAAGAAGCCACCGCTCGAGCCGGAGCAGAGAGGGGAGGTCATCGGTGCTCCTGAGACGTATGTTCACCTGGCTGTTCGGGGAAGCTCAGTCAGGTGCCCAAGGTGGGCAACAGAACTCGTCCGAGGCTGGCTCGACGGTCGATCAGCAGGCCGAGTCGATCGCGATTGCCGAAGAGATTGCCGAGAGCGCTCGCGCCGTCGCTCAGTCGGCGGTCGAGGTCGAAGAGGCGGCTCGTGACGCGTCCGAGGCGATGGCCGAAGCCGCGAAGACGGTCCGAGAAATCGACGCACTGGAAGCGCTCGAGAACGCGACGTTCACCCCGGCCGAAGAGCTCGACGACGCTCCGCTTCGCGGTCCGATGAAGCACGCGAAGAGCGATGCCCATCCGCGCGACGAGTGGGTTCGCAACGAGCGTCGAAGCAAATCGCAGAAGCGTAAGAACGCGCGCTCGAAGACGGACCGTTGTCTTCGCAAGCGACGCGACGCGCAGCGGGAAAAAGAGCTCGCGCGTAGTTAAGAAAGGTCGATCTGGCGGGCGAAGCGCGTCTACCCGCTCAGTGATCGTTCCGGCCTGAGGACCAGCGAACCGGAATTCGACGTCTCAGAGTCCGACGATGCTGTAGCCGCAATCGACGTAGATCACTTCGCCCGTCACTCCTGTCGACAGATCACTCGCGAGGAAGAGAGCCGTGCCGGCGACCTCCTCGGTCGTCACGTTGCGCTTGAGCGGCGCGCACTGCGCGACGTGATCGAGGATCTCCGTGAAGCCGGCGATGCCGCGCGCGGCGAGCGTGTTGATCGGACCTGCCGAGATCGCGTTGACGCGCACGCCCTTCTCGCCGAGATCTCCCGCGAGGTAGCGCACCGACGACTCGAGCGCCGCCTTCGCTACCCCCATGACGTTGTAATTCTTCACGGCGCGTTCGCTGCCGAGGTACGTCAACGTCTGGATGCTGCCACCTTCGTTGAGGAGCGGCTTCGCCATACGCGCGAGCGCCGTCAGCGAGTAGGAGCTCACCTCCTGCGCGAGCAGGTAACCGGCACGTGAGGTTTCCGAGAACGGCTTCGCGAGGTCGTCCTTGTCTGCGAACGCGAGGCAGTGGATCAGGAAGTCGATCTTGCCGAAGTCGCGCTCGAGGTTCTTGCCGACGGCGTCGATCTCGTCATCTTTCGTCACGTCGCAGTTGTAGATCGGGCTCTCGCCTGGCAGCGTCGCGACGAGATCCTCGACCCGCTTCTGGAGCTTGTCGCCCTGGTACGTGAACGCCAAGCACGCGCCGGCTTCGGAGAACGCCGAGGCGATCGCCCAGGCGATACTTCGCTTGTTGGCGACACCGAGGACGATGCCCTTCTTGCCTTCGAGCAGGCCCTTCCTGGCATCAGCAAGATCGTCAGTAGTCATGGGCGTGGGCCTCCGGGGAGCGCAAAGTCTGGGTTCTGGTCGTCGATCGGCTCGGTCGGAGCGATCGATGCGACGTTTGTAAGCCGTTTCGGCGCAGATGGTAGGGATTTCGCCGGGCGCCGCAAGAATTTCTTTGCCGGCTCTGGAGACACCGAGCTATAGTGTCCGGCTTGTAATGAGTTCCGTACGACCGAGACGTAGGCCATGAAGCCTCTCCGCGATCTTGATTCTGACCTGATTCCTTGCGTGCGTTCGCCGCTCGAGGAAGGCGTCTCGTTTCGTCCTAGACCCGGTTCTTACCGACGCCGTAAGGCTGGCACGAAGAACGTGATCGATCGACGATGAGTGAAGACTCCACGAGGTAAGCACCCAGAAGTCGCCACGAATACGTCCGTCTCTTCGACGCCAGCCCACTCCGGAAAACCGTCTCCGAGAGTGGGTTTTTTGATTTCTGAGCAGAACCGAATTCCCCAAGGACGACTCACAACGTGGAACAGATCGCGATCCTCAAACAGGCACTGCCGTACATCAAGCAGTACCGAAGCGCGACGTTCGTTATCAAGCTCGGCGGCGAGCTCCTGCAAGACCCGGAGTTTCTCTCGAGCCTCGCGCACGACGTCTCGCTCCTCTACCAGTTCAATATCCGCGTCGTGCTCATCCACGGCGGGGGCCCTCAGCTCTCGGCGATGGCCGAGAAGATGGGCATCGAGTCGGAGAAGGTCAACGGCCGTCGTATCACCGACGACCGCATGATCGAGGTCGCCAACATGGTTTTCAGCGCCGCGTCGACCGACATACTCGGCGCACTGCGCAGTCACGGGACACCCGGCGTGGGACTCTCGGGTGTCGACGGTGATCTGGTCCTCGCGAGCAAGCGTCCACCTGTGAAGATGGTCGATCAGGAGACCGGCCAAGAGCGCGAGGTCGACTTTCAAAATGTCGGCGACATCGTCGAGGTGCGCTCTCGCGTTCTCGAGGTGCTGCTCGACAACCGCTTCGTCCCCGTCGTCGCGCCGCTCGGCGCGGACGAGACGGGACGCGTGTTGAATATCAACGCCGACACGATCGCGTCGGCCATCGGCGCTGCGATGCCTGCCGAGAAGCTCTTCCTGCTGACGAACGTCAGCGGCGTCCTTCGCGACGTCGATGACCCGACGAGTCGCATCAGTTACCTCACCGACGCGAAGGTCGAAGAGCTCATCGCCGACAAGACGATCAAGGGGGGCATGCAGCCGAAGCTGCAAGCAGCACTGCGCGCGGTTCGGAACGGTGTGAAGCGCTCGCACGTGATCAACGGGCTGACGCCGAACTCGCTGCTCTACGAGGTGTTCACGCGCAAGGGCCTCGGGACGATGATTCTCCCCGAAAGTGACGAAGCCGCGTACCTGGAGGAAGGTTGATGCGAAGCGGCCGATTCGAAAAAGGCATGGATGATGCGATGCGTCGGCTCAACGCGTCCATCGGCTTCGACAAACGGCTCTACCTCGAGGACATCGCCGGTAGCAAAGCCTGGGCACAGGGACTCGAGCGCCTAGGCTTTCTCGACGCTGGAGAGCTCGCTCAGATCACGAGCGGCCTCGACCAGGTCGCCGAGGAGATCGAGGCGGGCAAGTTCGAGTTTCGCGAAGATCTCGAAGACATTCACATGAACGTGGAGTCGCGACTGACGAAGATCGTCGGAGACCCGGGCGCCAAGCTGCACACGGGACGGAGCCGTAACGATCAGGTCGCGACCGACTTCCGCCTCTTCGTCAAAGGCGCGTGCGGCGACGTGATCGCCGGGATCAACGCGCTGATCGGTGCACTTGTCGAAAAGGCCGAAGAGTCGATCGACGTCGTGATTCCGGCGTACACGCACCTCCAGCGTGCGCAGCCAGTGCTTTTCGCGCACCACCTGCTCGCGTATGTCGAGATGTTCGCTCGTGACCGCGAACGCTTCCAGGCCGCGATGAAGTACGCTGACGCGAGCCCACTCGGCGCCGGAGCGTGTGCCGGCAATCAGTTCGGTATGGATCGAGACTTTTTGCGCGACCAGCTCGGCTTCGAGCGCCTGACGCACAATTCGCTCGACGCCGTCAGTGATCGCGACTTCGCATGCGACTACTTGCACGCCGCGACGATGTTCCTTGTCCACCTTAGTCGCTTCAGCGAGGACGTGATCCTCTGGATGTCGAGCGAGTTCGGGCTCGTGCGTCTCGACGATTCGGTCACGTCGGGCAGCTCGATGCTTCCGCAGAAGAAGAACCCCGACGCTTGCGAGCTCGGACGAGGCAAGGTCGGCCGTGTCATCGGCCATCTCGTCGGGCTCGTGACGTGCATCAAGGGCCTGCCGCTCTCGTACAACAAGGATCTCCAGGAAGACAAGGAGGGCGTCTTCGACGCGAGCGACACCGTCCTCAGCCTCTTGCCCGTCTTCTACACGCTCGTCTCGACGATGGAGATCGATCGGGAGCGCGCGGCTCGATCGCTCGAGGGCGGATTCCTCGAGGCGATCAGCGTCGCCGACTACCTGACGCGCAAAGGCGTGCCGTTCCGCGAGGCTCATCAAGTCGCGGGCACGTGCGTGCTGAAGGCGGAGGAACGCGGCGTTTCGCTTCCTAAGCTCTCTGTGGACGACTACCGCGCTATCGACGCGAACTTTGACGAAGACATTCACGACGCGATTTCGATCGAGGGAGCGCTCGCCGACAAGAACGTCGTCGGCGGCACGGCGCCGAATCGCGTTCGAGACGAAATCGAACGCTGGAAGGCCGAGGTGACCAAGTGCTCCGGACAGTCGTAAAGATGCGTGCCGACGGGTTCACGCTGCGTCCTCTGCGCGACTCCGATACGCCACGAGTCGCCGAACTCGCGAACAACCGCAAGATCTGGTCGAACGTGCGGGATCGCTTTCCGCATCCCTACACGCTCGCCGACGCCGAGATGTTCCGCACCACCGCGCGCGAGCACACGCCCCCTGCGATCCTCGCGATCGCGTCGGGCGAGGCGCTCGTCGGAATGGTCGGGCTCGAGTTTCGCGACGATGTCCACCGTAAGGTCGGCGAAGTCGGCTACTGGGTCGGCGAGCCTTACTGGGGGCAGGGCATCGCGACCCAGGCGCTCGCGGCGTTCAGCGAGTACGCGTTTCGCAGCTTCGACCTCGTTCGCCTCGAGGCCTTCGTCTACCACACGAACGTCGCGTCGACACGTGTGCTCGAGAAGGCCGGCTTCGAGTTCGAAGGACGTCTCAGATCTCGCGTTCTCAAAGACGGGGAGCTCCTCGACGACCTCGTCTACGCCCGGCTGCTCGACGAAGAAGAAATCGAAGAAGAATAGAACCGATCCGAAAACGGAAACGAATCGATGAGTGACAAGAAGAAGATCGTTCTCGCGTACTCCGGCGGGCTCGACACCTCCTACTGCGTTCCGTACCTCGCCGAAGAGAAGGGCTACGACGTCGTCACGGTGACCGTCGATACGGGCGGCTTCGGCGCCGAGGAGCTCCGCGAGATCGAAGAGCGCTCGAAGACGCTCGGAGCCGTCGGTCACCACACGGTCGACGCGCGTCAGCGAGTGTTCGACAGCTGGGCGAGCTACCTGATCAAGGGCAACGTGCTACGCGGGCAGGTCTACCCCCTCGCTGTCGCTGCCGAGCGCGTCGTGCAGGCCGAGGTCATCGCCGAGAAGGTCATCGAGGAGAGCGCCGACGCGGTCGCGCACGGCTCGACGGGTGCGGGGAACGATCAGGTCCGCTTCGACGTCGCGTTCAACGTGCTCATTCCGGGAGTCGAGATCGTCACGCCGACGCGCGACGAGAAGCTCAGCCGCGACGAGGAGTACGAGTTCCTCAAGGCGCGCGGCGTCGACATCGATCCTAGCGTTCGAGAGTACTCGATCAATGCGGGTCTCTGGGGAGCGACGATCGGTGGAGGCGTCACGCACGATTCGACGGCGCAAATCCCGACGTCGGTCTGGGAGCAGGCGGTCGACGCCGAGGCAGCATCGGAGAGTCGTCTCGTCAAGATCGGCTTCGAAAAGGGCGTTCCCGTATCGCTCGACGGTGTGCGCCTCGACGGCGTTTCGTTGATCCAGCAGCTCGGCGAGATCGCTTGCGGCTTCCGCGTCGGGCTCGGCATTCACATCGGTGACACCGTGCTCGGCATCAAGGGGCGCATCGCGTTCGAGGCCGGCGCCGCGATCGTTCTCGTGCACGCGCACCGCGAGCTCGAGAAGATCACGCTCACGGGATGGCAGCGCTTTTGGAAGGATCACCTCTCCGAGTTTTTCGGAAAGATGCTCCACGAGGGCCAGGCCTTCGAGCCCGCGCTTCGCGACATCGAGGCGATGATCGACTCGTCGCAGGAGCGTGTCAGCGGCGAGGCGGGCGTCCGCTTCGACGTCGGGCGTTTCCAGACGGTCACGGTCGAGAGTCCGAACACGCTCGCAGGTGCCGAAGCCGGTGTCTACGGCGAGATGCCGAAGCTCTGGGAGGGTCAGGACGTGCGCGGCTACAGCACGATGGCCGCCATTCCCGCACGCCTCTTCCGCGTCGCGGGAGAGCGTGGGAAGAACGGCGACGAGAGCTCGGAGGGCTGAGGTGAGCTCCGGCAGGACGCGCGCCGTCCGAGCACACAAGATCGCTTCGGTCGTGTTCCGCCTCGGTCTCGAGAAGGATCTCGAGATCACCGAGGAGCTCGAAGCACGCGTCGGCAATGCGATCGTCGTACGTGCGCTCAACGAGAAGCGTGTCTACAGCGAGCTCGAGCTCGAGAACGGCCGCATGTCGAAGATCTTTCGTGGTGACATACTCGTCGGCGCCCTCGGACGCCGGCGTGCGCTGCGCGGGTTTCTGGGCGACATGCCCGAGGACCACGCGGTCGGCGACACCGTGTAGCACCAGAACCACGGTGGCGTGATCGGATCCGACGCCGTCGGTCACAAGGACCTCGGGGCGCCCGTCTCTTGCGAGGTTCTCGGCATGCCCGTGCGCGGCGGACGCATCGTCAACGTCGCCGATGCGAGACTTCCGAAGGTCGACTCGCTCGACTCCGTAGACATGCCGCCAGTCGTCGTCGTCTCGGCGACGAGCATGCACAGCGGAAAGACGCGACTGATCTCCGATCTCGTCCAAGAGCTCTCGAAGGGCGGGCTCGAGGTCGCCGGAGGCAAGCTGACGGGCGTCGCCTGTCTCCGTGATCTTATCTCGATGGAGGATCACGGTGCGTGCACGACCTCCTCGTTCGTCGACGTCGGCTATCCATCGACGGCCGAGCTCGAGGAAGCGGAGCTCGTCGACATCGCGCGATCGGTCGTCGGGCAGCTCGCCGCGTCGAAGCCGGATCTCATCGTCGTCGAGCTCGGCGACGGCATCCTCGGTGACTACGGCGTTCTCGATATTGTCCACGCGCCCGACTTCGCCCGTGCTCAGAAGATGCATATCTTTTGCGCCGGCGATCTTGTCGGAGCATGGGGCGGAGCGCGATACCTGTCGGAGAAAGGCATCGGGATCGATCTGATCTCGGGGCCGTGTACGGACAACGACGTCGGAGTCGGATTCATCGAGCGTGAGCTCGGCAAGCCGGCGATCAACGCGATTCAGAATCCGGAGGCGCTAGCCGAGACGGTTCGGCGGCACTTGCGCATCGAAGAGTAGAGCGAATCAAGGAGCAGGCTGAGAGAACGATGAGCCCAGCGAGTGGCAATTCCAAAGTCGGTGTCGGTGTCCTCGGAGGATCGGGGTACATCGGAGCGGAGCTCCTGCGATACCTCTCCACGCATCCGCGTGTCCATATCTCTTGGGTCACCGCTCACTCGAGAAAGGGTGAAGAGGTCGCCGACGTGCTACCGAACCTGCGCGGATTTGTCGACGCGGAGTTTTGCGGCCAAGAGGAAGCCGAAGCACGACTCGACGAGGTGGGCGCAATCTTCGTCGCCTTGCCGCACAACCAGTCGCAAGACGTGATTCCGAAGCTCGCCGAGGCGAGTCCGGAGACGCTGATCATCGATATGGCCGGCGACTTCCGCACGAACGATCCCGAAGGCTACGCCGAGTTCTACGGCCGCGAGCACGGTGCGCCCGAGCTCCTGTCGAGCTTCATCTACGGTCTCAGCGAGTTTCAGCGGGACGCGCTCGCGTCTGCGAAGCTCGTCGCCAATCCGGGTTGCTTCGCGACGTGCATGCTCCTGGCTCTTGCGCCCATCGCGAAGGCCGGGCGGCTCCACGGTGACTTCTGCGTCACCGGCATCACGGGGTCGACGGGCTCGGGCAACAAGCCGATCGCGACGACGCACCACCCCGAGCGATTCAGCAACGTGCGTGCGTACAAGCCGCTGACGCACCAGCACATCCTCGAGGTGACGAGCATCCTGAGTACACTCGGCGGCGGTGACTTCGAGATCCAGTTCGTTCCGCAGTCCGGTCCGTTCTCTCGAGGCATCTTCAGCACGATCTTCACCCCGGACATCGGCAAGGCGGACCTCGCCGAAATCTACGACGACGCATATCTCGACGAGGAGCTGATCCACGTCGTCGACGGATCGCCGAATCTTCGTTGGGTGCAGGGCAATCCGCGCTCGTTCGTCGGAATCGCGGGGGATGACGAATCGGGCGTCGCCTTCTCCGTCATCGACAACCTCGGCAAAGGCGCGGCGAGTCAGGGGATTCAGAATTTGAACATCGCGATGGGTTGGAGGGAGACGGATGGGCTTAGAATTCCGGGCGGCTTTGTTTAGTGGTTCCCGCTTAGGGTGCCGCGTTCGCTACTCGTTCCCGGAAGCCGAGATGACGTCACTTCTCGGCGACCCGCCGCGACACTCGAACTCCGTCCCGACCGCGGAGGAACCGCGTTCGGGACTCCGCTCGAGTTGGTCTGGGGAGGAGCTGTCGAGGGTTCGAGAGCCGTTCGAAAGCGGCGGGGGGGGGGGGGGGGGGGCGCGGGGGCGCGCGCGGGACGGGGGGGGGGGGCGGCCCCCCCGGCCCCCTGAAGTCATCACGATGAGCGGGGACGATAAACCAGGGGCATCGCCCTCAGCGTTCCTGCTCCAACGAGCGAACCGAGCACAACCAAAATGACAAACCAAACCCCCGAACAACGAGAAGACCGCTACGTCCTCCCCACCTACAGCAACATCCGATTCCCGATGACGCTCGTGCGCGGCGAGGGGAGCTGGGTCGAGGACTCGAAGGGCGAACGCTTTCTCGATCTTTACGGTGGCCACGCGGTCAGCATTCTCGGTCACTCGCACCCGAAGTGGGTCGCTGCGGTGACGGAGCAGCTTCAGACGTTCGACTTCTACTCGAATCTCGTCTACAGCCCGATCCGTGCCGAGGCCGCGCAGCTGCTCGTCGAGAACAGCTACACGTCGATGTACCAGGCGTTCTTCTGCAACTCGGGGGCCGAGGCGAACGAGACGGCGCTCAAGATCGCGCGGAAGGCGAAGGGGCGTCCGTACGTCGTCGCGATGGAGCAGGACTTCCACGGACGCACGATCGGCGCGCTCAGCGTCACGGGCTTTCAGAAGTCGCGCGACCTCTTTCCGCAGAACCTCGCCGAGTGGACGAGGTTCGTTCCTCTCGGCGATATGGACGCGATCCGCGCACTCGACGCGTCGGAGATCGCGGGTGTTATCCTCGAGCCGATCCAGAGTGTCGTCGGCGTCAAGATGGCGGAGCCCGAGTACTACCGCGAGCTGCGCGCGTACTGTGACGAGAACGACATCGCGCTGATCTTCGACGAGGTGCAGACGGGAAGCGGCCGTACCGGCAAGTGGTACGTCGGCGACCACTGGGGCGTCGCTCCGGATCTCGTCACGACGGCGAAGGGCGTCGGCGGGGGAATCCCCGTCGGAGCGGTCATCGCGAACGAGGCGATCGCCGATACGGTCCAACCGGGTGACCAGGCGACGACCTTTGGAGGTGGCATGATCGCCGCAGCCGGCATCGCCGCGACGTATCGCATCATCCGGGAGGAGGGCCTCGTCGAGCGTGTCGCGAAGAATTCCGAGGTGCTCTACTCGCGACTGCGTTCTTACGAGAAGAAGGGCGTCACGGAGGTTCGTGGGCTCGGATATCTCGTGGGCATTTCGTGCGAGAAACCCGCGAAGGAGATCCAGGCGCAGTTCCTCGAGCGCAAGATACTCGTCGGCGAGTCGGGTTCGGCAGACACCTTCCGGCTCTTGCCTCCGCTCAATGTGACCGATGAAGAGTGGGAGCTCTTCTACGCTGCGTGCGAAGAGATCTTCGCCTGAGCGGTGTTTTCGTTTCGAGAGCCCCCTTCCAAGGCGCTCGGTCCGATAACTATTGAAACCCCGTCGCGAACGTGGGAGAGTCAAGTTTTGACTCTTCCGGTGAACAACGAAGGAAGGCTCGATGCGGCACTTCTACAGCCTGAACGAATTTTCCCGAGAGCAGATCCAAGCGTGGGTCGACCGTGCGATCGCCTTCAAGGAAAACCGCTACTCCGACGTCCTCAATCGCAAGCAAATCGCGCTGCTCTTCCTCAATCAATCGCTTCGAACGCGCTGCTCGTTCGAGGTCGCGCTGCGTGAGCTCGGTGCGGACGTCTCGACGCTCGAGGCCGAGATGCTCTTCGAGCTCGAGTCCGAGCTCGGCGTGCGCATGGACGGCTCCTCCGCGGAGCACGTCAAGGAGGCGACCGGCGTCCTCTCGCGGTACTTCTCGGCACTCGGGCTGCGATCGTTCGCTCGTGGGAAGGATCGTTACGAAGACCTTCAGGACAAGACCTTCACGACCTTCATGGAGCACGCGAAGATTCCCGTGTTCAACATGGAGTCGGCGCTCTATCACCCGTGCCAGGCTCTCGCCGACCTGACCACGATCCAAGAGCTCTTCCACGGGCTTGGCGGTCAGAAGGTCACGATCACCTGGGCCAATCATCCGCGCGCTCTTCCGATGGCCGTCGGAAACTCGGCGCTCTTGGCGTTCGCCAAGATGGGACTCGACGTCACGCTCGCTCACCCCGAGGGGTTCGAGCTGCAGCCGACGATCATGGAGTTCGCGAACGAGTACGCGAAGGGCTCCGGTGGCAGCGTCCGTGTCTGCAACGACCGGCTCGAGGCCGCGAAGGACGCGGATATCGTCTACGCCAAGTCTTGGGGATCGGTCCTCCGATACGAGGACGCCGACGCCGAACAGGCTCTGCGTGACAGTCATGAGGACTGGATCGTCGACGCCGAAATGATGTCCGAGACGAAGCGCGCGTACTTCATGCACTGTCTTCCCGTGCGTCGGAACGTCGTGGTCGCCGACGAGGTGATCGACAGCAATCGATCCGTCGTCCTGGAGGAGGCGGAGAATCGTCTCCACGCTCAGAAAGCAGTTCTCGAATGGGTCTTTTCGTAAGCACCCGCCGACGTTCCACCGACGGCTTGGCGATCGACGGCTTGGCGATCGACGGCTTGGCGATCGACGGCTTGGCGATCGTTGCGGTCGTCGTTCTTTCGATCGTCGCGAACGCACGAGCAGGAGACGGTGTCGCGAGAGCTGCGGAGGCTTCTGCATCCGCGCCGTCTCTCGAGAGCGGATTGCCTTCTGACTCCGTCTTCCTCCTCCACTGGAAGAACGGGGAGAATAACGGATTCGCCGACACGCACCTGTCTCGCGTCCGGCGTTCCTTACGGAAAAGCGGCTTTCTCGAGCGATTCATATCAGAGTACCAGTCGACGCTCGAGGCGGACGATCGCCGTGGCTTCGACGCGCAGGCGAAACGTTGGCAGACGGTGCTCGAAGAGGTGCCGTGGTGGGAGATGGTCTCGCAGGAGATGGCTCTCGGCGCGCGCGTCGGCCCGGGCGGCCGACTCGAGATTCTCGCGCTCTTCCGTATCGGTGAGAGTACGAGAGACGTGGCTCTCGACGCGCTGCGCAACGTGATGTACGCGATCGCCGGTGTCGGCTCGAACCTCGAGCTCGAGGTCGGCTCGCGGGGCGGTGTCTCCACGGCAGTGCTCTACAACCGGTTCGACTACGGCGAGCAGGTCAGCATCTCCGGTTGGCGTGACCTCGTTGCTGTGTCGACCTCGGCTTCGTACTTGCGCAAGGCGCTTCACGTTCTGGAAGGGCGCGGGCGCGATATCGGGCTCGTGCAGCAGCAGAGCTTCCGCGAGTCGGCGAAGACTCTTGCTTCCAAGGTCCCGCCCAAGAAGGCGGCCGCGTCGACGGGGAGGCTCGAGGTTTGGCTGAGCGCGCGACCCGTCTTCGGCGGCTTCGAGCTTCTCGACGTCCTCGATTCGTACCACTTCGAGGCGGTCACGACAGCGAGACAGATCGGCAGCCACTCGACTTGGACCCTGACCGACCGCGCGACGAGCCCGCTCCATCAGGCCGTCGCATCGCAGAAGGATGTCCGCGAGCTCGCCGTACGGGTTCCGGCGAGCGCGCGGTCTTTCAGCGTTGCCGCGGGAACGAATCCGGGGCGGTTCTACGAGGCCTGCCTCGAGTTCCTGGTTCTCGCGTCGGGCGACCCGAAGTTCGGTGAGGAGATCGAGCGCGAGATGTCGGTCTTCCGTGTGCACCTCGCCAAGGACGTGCTCAAGAACCTCACGGGGCGCCGCTTGTCGATCGATCTCGCGAAGACGGACGCCGGTGAGGCGGAGGGGCAGGCATTCCTCTTCGAGGTGCGCGACGCCGCGAAGGCGACCGATGCACTCGCGAAGCTCGCCGAAGACCTTCGCGAGCCGCTCGGGCGATGGAACGTCACGATCGAGAAGCAGGCGGACGACGGAACGGTCTCGATCCAAGTGCCGCTGCTCGACGGAGCCGCGAAACTCGCCGTCGTCGATCGATTTTTCGTCCTCGCGACGTCGAAGTCTGCGCTCGACGTAGTTCGTGGGAAGGGGGAGAGGAAGAAGCTCGAGTGGCTTCCGCCGACCGGCGAGCTCGACGCGTTCTCCGAGGGACCCTGGAGCGGCCAGCGCGAGTCCATCGCGTGGGTGATGCGCATGTCGGGTCTCGTCGGAACGCTGCTGAGCGACGACGGCGGTCCGGGCGTGCTCAAGCCGTTCCTCGTCGCGGCGCCGAAGCTGCTCCCCGCGGTTTCGGCGTTCGACTTCCTTGGCGGCGCGCGTTCCTGCACGGTTCGCGACGGACGAGTGTTCTATTCGTCCGGGCGAACATTGATCCACGCGATTCGAGATTTTTAGGGGGCTTTCGGGAAGCCCCCTCTCGATCTTCGCTTCGCTTCGCTTCGCTGCGATCGATTCACCCCAACCAGCAGGGCGGGTGGTGGGGAGCGCGTTTTTTCAGGGGGCTTTCGGGAAGCCCCCTCTCGATCTTCGCTTCGCTTCGCTTCGCTGCGATCGATTCACCCCAACCAGCAGGGCGGGTGGTGGGGAGCGCGTTTTTTCAGGGGGCTTTCGGGAAGCCCCCTCTCGATCTTCGCTTCGCTTCG
>CAYZGY010000002.1:38140-43194 GCA_964478085.1 uncultured Planctomycetia bacterium | reverse complement strand
GCGAGTTTCAGCGACGAAGAGCTCGGGCGAATCGGCCGCTTGGACGCCGAATCGCCTTCTTCAACGGGCTGATAGCCCGAGAGCTCGACGACGCAAGGAGAGAAGAGCTGCCGCTCTCGAGTTCGCTACTCGTCCTCGTCGAGGACGTCGTCGTCCGCGCCGCCGGCTGACGGACGAGTGCGGCGGGCGACGCCTTCCTCGATGGCCGAGTGCGCGATCTGGTCGGCGACGGCTGGAGCGACGCGGCGGTTGAAGACGCTCGGGACGATGTAGTCCGGCAGGAGCTTGTCATCACCGATCACGCTGGCGACCGCCTCGGCCGCAGCCAGCTTCATCTGGTCGGTGACGGTGTGTGCCCGTACGTCGAGAAGTCCGCGGAAGAGACCCGGGAAGCACAGGACGTTGTTGATCTGGTTCGGGTAGTCGGAGCGGCCGGTGGCCATGACGGCGACGTGCGGGCCGGCTTCCTCCGGCGGAATCTCGGGCTCCGGATTGGCGAGCGCGAAGACGATCGGGTCCTTCGCCATCGCGCGTACGTCGTCGGCGCTCACGAGACCTGCCGCGGACACGCCGATGAAGACGTCGGTGCCGCGCATCACATCGGCCAGCGATCCCGTTTGTCGTTCCGGATTCGTGTGCTCCGCGAGCCACTCCTTCACGGGATTCATGCCGCCTGTCCGACCCTGGTAAATCGCTCCCTTACGATCCGTCACCACGAGCTGTTCGACGCCCACGAGACGCAGCAGCTTGGCGATCGCCATGCCGGCCGCGCCGGCTCCGCTCATCGCGACGCGGATGTTCTCGAACGACTTTCCGACGACCTTGAGCGCGTTGGTCAGAGCTGCGAGAACGACGACCGCGGTGCCGTGCTGATCGTCATGGAAGACCGGGATGTCGATCTCTTCGTCGAGCCGTTCTTCGATCTCGACGCAGCGGGGCGAGGAGATGTCCTCGAGGTTCACTCCACCGAACGAGGGCGCGAGCAGCTTGACCGTCTCGACGATCTTGTCGGGGTCCTTCGTGTCGAGGCAGATCGGGAACGCATCGACTCCGCCGAACTCCTTGAAGAGGAGCGCCTTGCCTTCCATCACGGGCATCGCCGCTTGCGGCCCGATGTCTCCGAGGCCGAGCACGGCCGTGCCGTCGCTGACGACGGCGACGGTATTGCGACGGATCGTGAGATTGAACGATGCTTCGGGGTCGCGATGAATCGCGTTGCAGATGCGAGCGACGCCGGGAGTGTAGGCCATCGAGAGGTCGTCGCGCGTCTTCACAGGAATGCGTGATTTGACCTCGATCTTGCCGCCGAGGTGCATCAGGAAGGTGCGGTCGGAGACCTTGACGACCTCCAGATCGGGCACCTTGTCGAGGGTCGCGACGATGCGCTCGCCGTGCTCGACGTCGGATGCGTCGACCGTGAAGTCGCGCGTGATGTGGTCACGACGGACGTCGACGATGTCGATGGCACCGATGTCGCCCCCTGCGTTCCCGACGAGCGACGTGATTCGGCCGAGCAGACCAGGAGTGTCAGGGTAGCGAAGGCGGATGGTCAGGCTGTACGAGGGCGTCGGAATACGCGGGGCCATGATGTCTGGTCTTGTCCGGGATGAAAGGTTTACGAATCTCTATCGTCCGCGGCGCGGTCGGGAGCCTCGTCCCCGTGCCGAAAACCGATGCCGCCGACCCACTCGAAGCGCCCGCGCAGACGCTTCCAGATTTCCGTCACCGCATTCCTGTCGTAGTCTGCGGTGCTCGAATCGAGCGCGTTCTCGCCCATGCTCCGAATCACGCCGGGTCCACGACCGGCTGCTGCGAGCGTCACGGATTTCGGGCCGAAGTAGATCAAGGTTCCGAGAGGTGGACTCGCCGCCGCTTCGACGTCCTCGAGAAGCGCGTGCACAGCGGCCTCGTCGGGCGCGCTTCGACTCGCGCAGACGAACAAGAGCTCTCCTCGAGCGGAGCCCTCGATGGAGACGCAACGATCGAAGTCCGGATGCGCGATCGTCTGCGTCGACCCGGTCGTGACGGCGCCGAACGGCAAGGAATGGAGCACGGCGTCCGAGTCAAGCCAGACGAGCGCCGGCCGAAGATCGGCCGGTAGCTCGAACCGGACTGGAAGCTCGTCTCCGTTGCGAAACTCGCGCACTCTGTGAAGAGGGATCGGTTCCCGATCTCTCAAGACGGTTTCGAAATAGCCGGGTGTCGAAATGTCCGCGGGGTTCTGGTTCGCGATCGGAGGGTCGCCCCGCGTCTTCAAGGCGATCGCGAGAGAGACGAGGACCACGAGCAAGCTGGCGGCAACGGTCGCCATCAAGGGCCGACGCAGCCATCCTTCGAGTCGTCGAGCGACTTCGGATGCGCTCGCTGGACGATCTCCCGGATTACACGCGAGCGCCTGTTTGCAAAGCCGGGAGAGAGCATCTGGTGCACCGGCTTCCTGCAGCGCGGCTCGGTCGAAGTCTCCCTTCTTCGCTCGCTCGAGTGCCTCGATGGAATCGAACTTCGAGTACGGGCCGTGACCGACGAGCAGAAAATAGAGGATCGCTCCGAGTCCGAAGACATCCGTCCGGGTGCCCACGCGATCCGACTCGCCCTTCGTCTGCTCCGAGGCCATGTACGCGAGCGTTCCGCTCACCTTGCCGTCGATCACCCGATCCTCCGACCAAGCAGTCGAGATCCTCGATATGCCGAAATCGATCACGCGGATCTCGCCGGCTTCGTCGATGAGGACGTTCTGAGGTTTGAGGTCGAGATGCGTGACGCTTCGCTCATGAGCCCACGCGATCGTTCGCGCGATCGCCCCGACGACGCGCGCAGCGGTGCGCGGAGTGAACGGAGTTTCTCCATGAGCTTGCAGGAGGTCTCGTCCGCGGATGAATTCGAGGACGAGGAAGGGGCGACCCTCGTGAACATCGAAGTCGAAGACACGAGCAAGACCAGGATGATCGAGTTTCGCCAGAAGGCGTCCTTCCGAAAGCACACGGTCACGAACGGCCAGGTCTTCTGACAGCTCACGGCGACTGATCTTGATGACCACTTCTCGTTCGAGCTCGGGATGGAAGGCGCGGTAGACATCGGCCTGACCACCGCTGCCGAGAGCGCTGATCGCGTGGTACTTGCCGATCTCTCGGCTCGCGAAACTTTCGGCGGCGTCATCGTTCCGACTCGCCAGTCCCACGCGCGCGCTCGCCAGCGCCTCGCCGAGCCTTCCGATGAGCGGCTCGCCATCTCGGCGCGGCTCTTGTCCCGAGACGTCGCGCCCGAGGAATACTTCATCTCGACGTCGATGGGTATCGAGCAGCGATTCGACCTCCGCCCGCACCTCGCTCGACACGCACTCCCGATCGAGAAATCGCGCCTGCTCACTCTCCTCGAGCGTCATGGCGACTTCAAAGACTTGGAGGGCTCGACGGCGAGATTCGCTCACGGGTCAGCTCTGAGCTCTTCGTGGCGTGACGGAGGCGTGACGGAGGCGTGACGACGGCGAGTTCATCGTAGCACGCACCTTGACGTGCAGGAAGTCCGGGCCGAGGGCGCGGGTCGCCGGCCCATCGAGCAGAATCATCGATCGGCTCCGAGAAGCACTCCGACTCTCGGGCTATCGCTTGGAGGTCTCCGATGATTCGACCTGTACTGTTGTCGTGCGCGTGGATCGGGCTCTTCACAGCGCCATCCACCTTCGCAGACGAAGAGAGAGAGGCAGCGAAGGCTCTCGCCGATCGTTTTTGCTCAGCGCGCTCCGCCGGCGATCTCGAGGAGGCGCAGCGGAAGTGCTCTATCGGGAGGCGCTCGAGCTCTACTCGAAGCTGATGTCGATGGAGAAATCGCCACTACCTCGAAGCGCTCAGCAACATCGCGGAGACCTATGGTCAGCGTGGTCGGTACGGGGACGAAGAACGAGAGTTTCGTCGTGTTGCCGAGATTCGCGCACGTCTTCTCGGCCCAGAGCATCCTTCGTACGCCCACACCCTGACGCGTCTCGCGCGTGTCCTGCGAGACATGGGCAAGCTGGACGAGGCGAAGGAACGACTACTCGCGGCTTTCGAGATCACGAACAAGTTGCGTCGAGGTCACCGAAGGCGCCTCGAGACGCTGGGGGCTCTCGCCAGCGTTCATGTTCAGAGTGGCGAACCGACTCGAGCACGGAAGTACGCAGAGGAGTTTCTCCACGCGACGATCGAGACGACGAGTGAGACTCACTTCGCGAGCGCGAATCCCCTGCGCATGTCTGCTGAGGTCGCGTTCACCGAGCGAGACCCCGAGAACGCCGCGTCACGACTTCGTCGAGCGCTCGAAATCGAGCGCACACACCTCGACGTGACGGCGGGAGCAACCTCGGAGCGACGCAGGCTTCTCCTGATGAGAAGTGCTCGTCGGACGCTCGGATCGTAGCTCTCGGTTGCCGCGCAGCTCGAGTTGGACGCCGACTCGGTCTACGACCGGGTCTTGCCGTTCGAGGAGGAGAAGAGCGCGGTCTTTCGAGGCGATCGGGCGGATGCCCGCGCGAGCGCCGCCTCCGTCGCGGCATCGATTCCACCAGGAGGCGTCCTGCTCGACTTCGTCGTCTACGAGGCGATCGAACGTCGTTCGAAGACCGCGAGTGACGAGGCGAAGACAGAGCGAGTCTTCCTCGATCGTGCCGAGCACCTCGCGGTCCTCGTCCTTCGACCCGGAAAGAAGTGCGAGTGGGTTCGTTTCGGTCGACTCGCACCGATTACGGAAGCCATCCACGCTTGGAGAACCGCGCTCGACGGAGGCCCGAACGCGAAGGACTCGTCGAGGAAGCGATTCGATCACGCGGTTCGGTCGGAGGTTCCGTCACTCGACTCGAAGGCGATCGTGCGACCGAGTCGACGTTTCGAGCGGAGGCCTCTCGCCATCGCTTCGTCCATCTCGCGACGCACGGATTCTTCGCGCCGCCCCAGGTTTCGTCGGCCATCTCACGTGCCGCGAGAAACGAGCTGAGCGATCGAGACGTCCGCGGATGGCATCCGGGTCTGCTCTCGGGAGTCGTTTTCGCGGGCGTCAATCAACGGCCGAACGCGAAGGAGAAA
>CAYZGY010000002.1:33112-38130 GCA_964478085.1 uncultured Planctomycetia bacterium | reverse complement strand
GTGCATCGGGTTGTTCTGTCGGTTGTGTTTTTGGCGGGCTTAAATCACGGGCCTACGGCTATGTATAAACACAACACCCACGACGGGATCCTGACGGCGCTCGAGCTTGGCCCCTCGGATCTCGAGCGAGTCGAGCTACTCGTTCTCTCTGCTTGCGAAACCGGACTCGGACGATCCGCGGGCGGCGAGGGACTTCTCGGAATCCAGCGCGCGGCGCAGGACGCGGGTGCTCGAACGGTCGTGGCCAGTCTGTGGCAGGTCGACGACCGCATCACGATGGAGCTGATGCGTCGCTTCTACGAAAACCTCTGGAAGAAGAAGCTCTCGCGTGTCGAGGCGCTCCGACAAGCGCAGCTCTCGATTCGTGATGGCGACCCGAGCCGACTCGTCGCGAGGTCGAAGCCGACCGCGCCGCCGAAGGGCGAGGGGAAGACGACGCGTGGTCCGGGCTCCGTGCGAAAGATCGTCCGCAGCGTCGGACCGGGAGCTTGGGCGGGATGGGTCTTGTCGGGAGATTGGCGCTGAGCGTCGGGCGCGTCTCTCGAAACTGTACGAATTCGGACGAACTCAAAACCGGACGTCCGGATTCGGACAACGCGCTCGTGACGCTGCGGTTTTTCTGCTGCTTCCACCGGTTCTTGCCGCTTTGTCGACCTCCGAATCGTGGAACACCGTTTGCATTCTTCGGTGCTCTGTCGAAGTCGAATTCGAATTCGAGGAGGCCGAGTGGCAAACGAGGAAAAGTCTCCTGCAACCGCGGATGATTCTCCCGATGATCCCTCGAAGGACTCGTCGCGGAAGCCGTACGATGGCGCGCTCGCGGCGATCTTCGAGGGCTTTCCCGAGGAACTCGCGCGTTGGTTACTCGGTGTTCGTCCCAAACGCGTGCAACTCGATCGTACTCGACTCGCGGCTGCACAGGAGCGCTTCACGGATCAGACGATTCGTGTCGAGGCGGACGATGGCTCGGTCGTGCTACTTCATGTCGAGTTTTAGATTAAACGCGATGTGATGATGCCGCTGCGCATGGCTCAGTACCTGAGTCTCCTCTCCGAACGTGCAAGAAGGCACGAACCCGCGGGAGCTTGCGTCGAGTGTGCGGTGGTCTATCTGGATGAGAGAGAGTACAGCCGAGACCCGGGAGAGCCGGCTCTGGGTCGGCCCGGGCGTACGGGGATGTCGGTCTGGTATCACGTGATCAAGCTCTGGGAGCTCGACCCGGAGCCCTTCCTCGCGCTCGAGAGCCCGGGACTTTGCCCGCTCGTTCCTCTCATGCGTGGGAACCCCGAGAGTCTGGTGCTAAGATGTCGAGACAAGATCGCTTCGACTCCCGAGCGGCTCGCGTCGCCCGAGATGAAAGACACGCTACGCGTCGTGCTGGGCGTCCTCGCCGGGCGTTTGCTCGAGAGCGAAGAGATCCAATCGCTGTTGATTTCTGAGGTTCAGCTGATGACCCGCAACCGTTTCGTCGAGGGCATTATCGAGCGCGCTGTGAACGAGACTCGAGTCGCCGCGTTCCAGGAGGGACGCGAGGAGGGACTCGAGGAGGGACTCGAGGAGGGTCGTGAGGAGGAGCGCCTGAAGACGCAGCGAGAGTCGCTCTTGGCGATCCTGGGGGCGCGATTCGGAGAGATCGACGAGCCGATACGCGCTTGGATTCTCGCGATCAGCGACTCGGGCCGTCTCCAGACGATGCTCGTTGACACCGCGACGTGCGAGAGTCTCGAGAGCTTCTTGGGTGTCCACCGGACTGGCTCGTGAGGCTCCTATGGCTCTGAACCATCGTAGTAGCCAGGTTCTGAATAACGCCGGGTGAGCTCGGCCAGGCATTCGCGGTAATCTTCGGATGGCCCTGGACGTGTGGCGAAGTACTTCGTCTCGTCGTATCCGTAGATGAAGCACTCGGATCGGACGCCCAGGGCAAACGTCGACTGACGATCGACGTCGGCAGTCTCGCTATATCCCTTCGTCCCGAGGGGGTCCCCGAGCTCGAGTGTCCCACCTGCGAGCCGGAAGCCGTCACCAACCTGACCTGTGAGTTCGTACCCGTCGGTTTCGGTACGGGCTTGGAGCTCAACTGGGTCGATCCTCCGAACCTCGACCCGACCACCCCGACTCTCATTCTGGTCGACGGCGCGGACGTGCTGAGCGTCGCGAGCGATGCGACGACCGCGACTCTCGGGGCCAACCAGGTTCCCTTCGATCGTCCGTTCTCGGTGGCGGTCATTCACTGCGGCGGAATCGCGGCGGAGTGCAGCCCGTTCAAGACGGATCTGGGTGGGTACATCGTTGGTGGCTCCTGGCTCGCTCTCGGTCCCTTTGCAACGCCCGTCGGCTGCGACGGGAACGCGGATCTGTTCCTGGAGAACTCGATCGGCCCCGTGGAGCAAATCGCGTGTCAGTTCCCGGCGAACGGCGACGCGATCGATGGGTACGCTCCTGGAGACCCTCTCGTTCCGGACCCCGCCACGTCCTCGACGCTCGCCTACAACTCGAACGCCCCCACCGGCGACGGCGAAGGCGGTGAGGGCGACCTGCCGATCTGGCGTCCGTTTCAGGGTGCGACGTTGGCAAACAACGACCTCGACTTCGACCAGGACGTCGCGGGTAATCTCAACGAGCACGTCCTGTGGGTCGCGACCTGGGTTCGCAACAAGTCGGATCGAGCGATTCCGATTCAGGCGTGTCTCGGTAGCGACGACGATTCCCAGGCGTGGCTCGACAGCCAGCTGCTGATCAACTTCGTCCACTGCGCGGGTCGTGGAGATTGCGACACGCAGATCCTCTTCGACTTGCCGCCAGGCGATCACGTCTTCAAGATCGGCGTCTGGGAGCAAGGTGGCGGCTGGGGGGCGCGCTTCGCCCTGGCGAGCCAGGAGGATGGTCTTCCGATCGTCGATCTCGGAGACGTGGAGGGCGAGCCGTTCCTCGACATCAATCAGCTGGACGGCATCTCGATCGTCAGTGAGGAGATCGAGTTTCTCGGCCACTCGCGTCCGGGTAGCGAAGACGACTACGAGTGCACGCCTCCGCAGTCTCGCGTGACGGATCTCGTCTGCGAGCGCACGGCGAACAGCATCGAGCCCGCGTGTGGCTCGAAGACACCCGAGCGAATCCGAGTCCGTTCCTGAGCAGCCCGAACACGAACGATGCGACCAACGCGTTGGCGCCGGACTTGACGTTCGACCCGTTCTCGACGGACAACTCGATCGACCCGGCGATTTTCAACTCGGAGCGATGGAGCGATGGACCGGTCGAGTACACGATCACCGGGCTCGATGACGGAGACACATACGACGTCACGCTCTTCTTCATGGAGCACTGTTGTAGCGCCGGATGCATCGACGCCGAGCCCGA
Source organism: uncultured Planctomycetia bacterium (assembly GCA_964478085.1). GTDB lineage: Bacteria > Planctomycetota > UBA8108 > UBA8108 > UBA8108 > CAYMLL01. The sequence continues at coordinate 34,773 of CAYZGY010000002.1, read as the reverse complement.
CGTGGATGCTTGCGATTCCATCGGTGTCGACGGCGGCCCGCCGGCGATCGACGCGCAGCTGATGTCCTCGACGTGCCGAGTCTTCGACATTCTGATCAACGACGAGCTCGTCCAAGATCAGTTCTCGAAGAACGCCCTCGCCGCCTGTCTCGCGGATGTCGCACCGGGCGCCGACGCCTACGGTATCGGCGCGTCTCTCACCTTCGAGGGAGTCTCCTCGGTCGGTGGAACTCTCAAGATAACCCTCCAGGATCTCGGAGTCGGAAACCCGCCGGAGAACGCGTCGATCAAGGGGCTGTGTCTCCGGCTTGCGGGTGCGCCTCCGCGTGAGCGCAACTGTGACGACGACAACGACAATGACGGCGACGGTTTGGTCGACTGTGATGACCCTGATTGCGCGGACGTCGCTCCGTGCAATCAGGGAGCTCGTTTCACGCGCGGTGACGCGGACGGCAACGGGAACATTCTCCTCAACGACTCGATCCTGATCTTCGCTTGGCTGTTCCAAGGCGGAGACGAGCCGGGCTGTGTGGCCGCGGCCGACGCGAGCGCTCAGGGCCAGGTGAACCTGACGTCGGGCATCTACGGCCTCAACTTCCTGTTCACGGGTGGCGCAGCGCCACCGGCACCGTTCCCGGAGTGTCGGGCTTCGAGTCTTGCCTCCGATCTCTCACTCGGCTGCATCGAAGAGCACTGCCGGTAGGACCCTTCGACGTTAGCGAGTCATCGCGGCACGTTCCGGTTTTCGAGGCCGGGGCGTGCCGCGTTTCCTCTTCCCGGGCTTTCTCATTTTCTCTTACGCTGCTTCGCGCGTGGCGAGGTCGGCACGTTCTTCTTCGGCAGCCACTTCGCGAGCTCGGCTTTCGCCTTCGCGACCTCGTCGGTCGTTTTTTCTGCGAGGTTCGACCACTCGTTGGGATCCTTGTCGTGGTCGTAGAGCTCCTCCGAGCCGTCCGCGTAACGGATGTAACGCCAACGCTCCGAGCGCACCGCGTGATTGCCTCGACCGTGGGTTGTGACGACGGGACGATTCCATTCGGCGTCGGGGCTTCTCAGGAGCGGGACGATGCTGCGGCCTTCGACCTTCTCGTTCGTGGGTAGATCGCAGAGCTCGGTCAAGGTCGGGTAGAGATCGAGAAGGCTGACCGTGCGTCCCGAACGTGTCTTCTCCTTCGTGACACCCGGAGCGACGAAGAGGAGCGGCACGCGCGTCGCTTCTTCCCAGAGCGCGAACTTGCGCCAGTGTCGCTTCTCGCCGAGGTGCCAGCCGTGGTCGCCCCACAGCACGATGATCGTGTCCTTCGCGTGGTCACTCTTCTCGAGCGCATCGAGGAGTCGACCGATCTGCGCGTCGGCGAACGCGATGCTCGCGAGATAGCCCTGGACCGCCTTTTTCCAGTTGCCGCTCTGCGTGACCCGGCGGTGATCGCCTTGCGGCTTCGCCATCTTGCGTCCGGCTTCGGGGATGTCCTCGAGGTCGCCCTTCTTGACGACGGGGAGCTCGATGTCCTCCTCCGGGTGCGGCGCGAAGTACTTGTTCGGCACGAACCACGGCAGGTGTGGGCGGTAGATGCCGCACGCTAGGAGGAACGGCTTCGTGTGCTTGCGACCGAGGTATTCGATCGCCCAGTTGACAACCTTGGCATCACCCATCTTTTTGT
>CAYZGY010000002.1:0-33102 GCA_964478085.1 uncultured Planctomycetia bacterium | reverse complement strand
CGACGGGTCCCCAATCGAAGTGACGCGTCTTCGGGAGTCCGTTGACGGGCAGCTTCTTCGGTTTCGGATCTCCGGGTTGACGGAAGTACTCTTGCCACGAGGCACGATCGGGAAAGGCGCCGTGGAAGATCTTGCCGGCTCCACCGACTGCGTAACCGTTTGCCATGAAGTGTTGCGAGATCGTCACGGCATTCGGCATCGCGAGACGCCAGGGGAGCGGGTTGTGGTAGACGCCCGAGGTCGAGGGACGACGTCCCGTCATCAAACTCGCACGCGACGGGTTGCACGCCGGCGCCGAGCAGTACGCTCGCGTGAAGACGACACCGCGCGCAGCGAGTCGGTCGAGGTTCGGGGTCTTCGCTTGCGGGTGACCGCCGAGCGGAGTGATCCAGTCGTTGAGGTCGTCGACGGCGATGAAGAGCACGTTGGGGCGGGGCTTGTTCGTCTTATCGGCACCCGCCTTCTCTGTTTCAGCCGCGGTAGCCCTCCTGATTCGATTCGAGGTACGCCCGATATGAGGCGACATGCAAAAGACCGCGAGAAGGATCAGAGAGAGGTACGATGTCAGGTGCCCCTGGAGAGTGCGGCGGCAGGAATCAAGCGGTGAAATCATCTGAATCCGTGAGCTCTTGTCGATTTACGTCCCCGAATTGAATAGCCCCGAATTCCGGGGCGTCGATAGGATGTGCCCGAGGACCCAGGAGTGGGCTCGCCGGCACGAAGGACAGCTCACTGTAGCCGCGTCGAGAGATGGTCGACAGCGGAACTTCCTCCAGCTGAAGGTGAGAGCGATGCAAAGAACTCTTTTTCTCGTCGTCTCTGTCGCAGTCGTCCACGTCGCGGTCTCGGGCTGCCAAACCCGCCAGGCTCGCGAAAGGACGAGCCTCTTCAATTTCCGCCCGGTCAGCTCCCCGAACCCTTCCCACAAATCGGGTGTGGTCCGGCGCAATGATGGCGACGGGCCCGACGGCTACTCGTACACCGTGCCGCATCGCAAGCTCATGTGGGTCACCGAGGGCGTGACTCACAGCAGCAACTCGGTCAATTACAGCGGTCGCTACGGGTCGGGCCACGAAGAGTTCAACACCTCCTACGAGCACGAGTATCCCTCGCGATACTTCATCACCAAGCGCAACGATCCCGTCCATCACGACGGCGGCGAGCTCGTCGGTCTCGACATCCAGTCGGCCGAGCAGGTGATCTCCCCCGATGGAGACATCGTCGACGTTCGTGTCCGCATCTCCGCGCCGAGCCGGAAGTCGGCGCAGCGTGACGGCAACAACATCACGTTCGTCATCGACGCCTCCGAATCGATGCGCGAGCCCGAGAAGCTCGAGCTTCTACGCGCGTCGAGCCACTATCTCATCGATCAGATCTTCCCCGGCGATCGTGCGTCACTCGTGATCGTCACGGACCGTGTCCGTGTCGCGCTCCGCACGACGGAGAAGGCCGACAAGGCCGAGCTGCACGCGATGGTCGATGCGCTTCAGCCCAGGGGAAGCGGTCAGCTCGCGACCGCGCTCGATGAAGGCTACTCGCACATGGAGTCGATCGTCCTCGAAGACGGTGAGGCCGGACATGTCGTCCTCGTCACCGACGGCGAAGCCGGTCGCGGTGGCGCCGGTGCGTGGCGCTTCGTCAGCATGGCGCTTCGTCGTCATGCACAGAAGGGTGTGCAGCTCAGCGTCATCGGAGTCGGACGTCAGATGGACGCGCCATTCCTTTCCGAGCTCGCACGCGAAGGCGACGGGCGATTCGCTTACGTGCAGAACGCGCGGGAAGTCGGCGAGGTGCTCGGACGCGAGCTCGAGACGATGCTTCACGTCTACGCGCGCAACGTGCGCCTTCGCGTCGTGACGAACGAAGGTGCGCAGGTCCTCAGCGCGCACGGTCTCGAGTTCCCGAACCCGAAGGAAGGCGTCGACGAGCTCGCTCTCGCCGACCTCGTCCCTGGCGAGCAGCGCAGTCTTCTCCTACGCATTCAGTTCCCGCCGAGCGATCGCCCGGCGCGCCTCTTTCCGACGGACTTCCGTCTCCGCTACGAGCGCGTCGCGCCGCTGCGCCGCAACACGCTCGAGCGGACGGTCTCGGTGCGTTCGGGCTCGAAGACGAAGACGAAGCCGGCGAACGAGAAGGTTGACGTCTACAGCAAGCTCGTCATCGGCATGGAGACCATCCGGCTCGCGCTCGACAGCGGCAACGAGGCCTCGGTGAAAGTCGTTCACGAGATGCTCGAGAAGGACTTCCCGAAGCTCCGCGAGGCCGCTCTCAAGAGCGCCGACCGCGATCTCGTCCACCACGCCCAGCTCTTCGAGTACTTCGCCGGCCGTCTCAAGGAGCTCGTCTTCAAAGGCAAGCTTCAAGGTGCGAGCGAGGAGCGCAATGCGCTACGCAAGGAGCTCCTCTATCGACGCTACTCGGTGCGTACGACCTAGTCTGTCGGTAGCAGATCTACGAATTGGTACTGGTGTGGTCTGATTCCTCGGAGTCGGACCACGGATTCATCACGTGAACACCGGTGCACTCGACATCTGCAACATTGCGAGTAACCAGCGTGAGCCCGTGAACGTGTGCGGTCGCGGCGAGCAGGCAGTCGATGACCGGGAGCGGGTTCGGGACTTGAAATCTCCCCCACTGCTCGGCGATGGGCGTGGTGATCGGTAGAACGCGATCCGCGTGCGCTGCCAGGAGCTTGGCGAGCCACGCCGAAAGTGCCTTCGCCGACGTTGGGTCGCGGCGGGTGACATTCTCGATGCCCCGGCGAATCTCGCCGATGGTCAGCACGCTCAGGAAGATCTCCTCATCGGAAACTCCCGAGAACCAATCGGCCACATTCAGGTCCGCCCCCTTCCCTTTGCGAAGCTCAGAGATGACGTTCGTCTCGATGAGGTAGCTCAAATCTCTACCGAGCGCCCTCGATCTTGAACTCTGGCGAAGTCCTCGTCGTCGCCACCATCGGGCATCTCGAGCAGTACGGACTTGATCGACCCCCGACGGCCCGAACCGAGGGCCTGCCGAAGGATCTCTCGATGCTCTGCTTCCGCGGAACGGCCGTGCTGGGCTGCCCGAATCTTGAGTTGCCGAACGAGCTCTTCGTCGATGTTTCGGACGATCAATTGTGCCACGGAAACCTCGAGGGGAAATTGATGTCGAAGTCGTCGAGAAGATTCGAACCAGGCGCGGTCGCTCTCGTAGCCGTACTGATTTCATGCGGTGCATCGAGCCCGGTCGCAGCACAGATTTGTGACGATCCGACCTCCGTGATCTTCCAAACGGAGAACCACGGTCAGACGAACGAGGTCTTCACGGGGGCTACGTCCTCGTGTGACGCCGCAGATGACTCTCGCGCGCTCGTCGAAAAGAGGATCGACGCATCCGAAGGCGTCGCTTCGATGTTCGTCGGTGTCGTCTCTCAATTGACGCCCGATGAGCCTGGCGTCTACGCGTGGTCGCCGAGCGTGTCGCTCTCCGAAGGTCTCAGCATCGTTGACGCGACGGGGCGACGGCACGATGGGCGACGACCTTGACGACGGCGGCCTTCGCACGCGCGGCTTCGAGGCGACGTTTCTCATCAATCCCGACCTCAACGACCAAGGACCCGGCGTCGTCTCCGCGGTCGTCCTCTCGCTCATCGACCGTGTGGAGCTCGATACGCGTGGCACGGGAACGATTCTCGAGATGCAGCTCGCGCCGTCCGCGTCGACATCGGCGACGCCGTCTGGATCTTCAACGAGCTCTTCCGCGGCGGCGCTGCCTCGACCTGCGCGCCGGCCGGCGACTGCAACGGTGACGGACGTGTCGACGGCTCCGACGCGATCTACAACATCGTCTTCAAGTTTCAGAACGGCTCTCCGCCGCCTGCACCCTTCCCCGAATGCGAGGCCGCGAGCGAGGACGACGATTGCACGAACGCCGCGTCGTCTTGCGCCGCGTGAATCATCCGGTCGTCGAAGACGCTGATTCGGCGACGCGAATCATCAGCTTGCCACGATTCGACCCGTCGAAGAGCTTGTTGAGCGCGATGGGCGCGTTTTCGAGCCCGTCGACGATGTCCATGCGGTACATCAGTCGTCCCTCGGCGCACCACGTCCCGAGATCGCGGAAGGCCTCGGGTGCTCGCGCGTAATGATCGAGCGCGATGAAGCCTTCGATACGCCCACGCTTCATCAAGACGTTGACGAGGTTGCGAGGTCCCGGCGGTGCCTCAGTGACGTTGTACTGCGAGATCATGCCGCAGAGGACGATTCGCGCGTTCTGCGCGAGGCGGCCGATGACCGCCTCGAGAATCTCACCGCCGACGTTCTCGAAGTCGATGTCGATGCCGTCGGGGCAGAGCTCTTTGAGACGTTCGGGCACGTCCTCCGATTTGTAGTCGATCGCCGCGTCGAAGCCGCACTCCTCCGTGACCCAGCGGCACTTCTCCTCGCCGCCCGCGATGCCGACGACGCGTAGCCCGTGAATCTTGCCGATCTGCCCGACGAGCGACCCGACCGCGCCGGCCGCCGCCGAGACGACGAGCGTCTCACCGCTCTTCGGCTGGCCGATGTCGAGAAGCCCGACGTACGCCGTCAGGCCGACGTGTCCGAAGACCGCGAACCAGTCGCTGAGCGGGATCGGCAAATGCGCCGCGTTCGAGATCTTGAGGAGGCCTTTGCCGTCTGAGATCCCGAAGCTCTGCCAACCGAGCGCACCCGTGACGATGTCGCCCGCGGCGAACCGGGCGTTCCGAGACTCGACCACCTCGCCGATCGTCGCGCCGCGTACGATCTCGCCGACGGCCACGGGTTTGACGTACGACTCGTACTCGCTGATCCACGCGCGCGTGGCCGGGTCGAGCGAGAGGTAGAGCACGCGGACGAGCAGCTCGTCGTCCTCGAGCGTGCGTACGGGCGACTCGCGCCATTCGAAATCGGATGCTTTCGCGAGCCCTTCGGGGTGAGCGGCGAGACGCCAGTGGCGGTTGATGCGATCGGTCAAGGTATCTGCGGGTCGTGTCAGCCGGTTAACGAGAGAAATACATCGAAACGCGCGTCTCTACTTGCCAGCTCGACGTCGCGACGTCAAGTCTGCCGTCTCGGTCGAAGTCTCCGAGGAAGATCGCCGAAGGACGGCGGAACCGGCTCCGGCTCGCAGGGCGAGAAGCTCGTGCAGGTGAGCGCGTCAGGGGTCGGGTCGATCGTGCAATGATCGAGCGGAGCTGGCGGTGGCGTCGCGCCGCGGAAGAGGTACGCGAGTGTGTAGCTCTCGTCGGCCACCTTGACCGTTCCGTCGTCGTTCGAGTCGGCCGCGTCCTCGCAGTCGAGAGATGTCGGACGACCGAGGAAGAGATAGCTCAGCGTGTAGCTCGCGTCGCTCAGGTCGAGTCGATCGTCGAGGTTGGCGTCACCTCGGCGAAACGCGCCCGGTTCAGCGGCCGTGTTCGACGGAGGGGTCGTGGCATCCGTCGTCGATCCTGGCGGAACAGGGGGGGCCGTCCTCGACGCGAATCGACGCGCCGGCATGGAGCAGCGACAGGAACGACGACTCGCGTGGCTTGAAGTTCCTCGCGTAGATCTCGTTCGTCTGACACGGATGGCGAGGCGACGCCACTCGAGGGCGGTGTCGCAGAACGAGATCGGGCTCTCGTCGCCCGGCGAGCCGATGATTCGATAGAACACGGTCGTCCGGAGACAGGCTCCGCCTCGAAGTGGTACTTCCACGTTGCGCAGGTGCGCGTCGTCGAGTGGGGGCAGTCGACGACATCCGCGCAGGGCATCGAGTCTGTCGAGTCGGCCGCGCCGTTCGAGGGAACTCAGAGAAGAGCTAGAACAGCGATACCGACGGGAAGCGTGTTCCGAGCGTTCATTCCGAGCCCTCCTGCGCGAAGTGTGGCTGGCGTTCCGCGCTACGGAATAGTTTAGAATGTCGTGGTGACCCATCACAAACGAAAGGCTCCCCGGATGACGCGTCTTCTCGCCCTTTGTTCGCTTCTCTCCGCCTCGCTCGGTGCCCAGGGCGTGATCCTCGAGGCCGAACGGCCCGCTCGACAGACGGGATCGATCGGTCAGGATCGCAAGGCCGCGGCTTCGGGCGGCGAGGTTCTCGGGATGGAGTGGGGAGCGCGAGCCGGCCACTTCGCCGAGTACGAGCTCGAGCTCGAGAAGGCGCTTTCACCGGCGTCGATCGTCGTGCGCTACGCGCGTAAGATGGCCGGGACGGGATCGTGGAAGGTCGAGGGCGACGGCAAGGAGGTCGGCACGATCGGTTACGAGTCGACCGGCGGTTGGGGAAGCACGAAGGCAGAGTTCAAGACGAGCGCTCTCGAGATCCCCGAGCTCGCGGCAGGGAAGCACAAGTTGCGATTGACCGTACGCGGGCCGAGCCCCGTCGAGCTCTTGCCGAGGATCGAGTCCGAGCCTCCCGCCGTGCTCGCGCGCGTCGGTGGTCGGCGAGACAAGAACAGCGTCGGTCACGGCAAGAACATCGCTCTTTACACCGGGCGACCGTCGCGCTTCTTCTTCTCGACGCACGAGCTCGGAAACATCTTCAGCGCGGCGGACGGCACGACGGTTCTCTGGTATCCCGATCACGTCGTCGTCTCGCCCGAGGGAACGGGATCGGATCGACCGAACGTCAACGTCGACCAGATCATCGTCCGTCGCTCGAAGGGTGTGGCGCCGCCTCCCGCAGGAACCGAGAAGCGCGTCGTGCGCGCATCGAGCAGCGTTCGCGAGCAGCGCCGGGTCTGCGTGACGGACGAGGACGTCGTTTTCGTCGAATACTGGCTCGATAACCCGACGCAGGAAGAGGTCACCCATCGCGTCGTCATCGAGGGTGATGGTCGCGGCTCGCGCGGTTGGCGTGGGAAGCCTGGCGGAAAGAAGTCGTCACGCCGCATCGCCAACGGTGTTCTGCTCCATGACCACAATGTCTTTCCGAGCCTCTTTGGCGGACTCGCGATGGCGGTCGGAGCGGATCGCGCGCCGAAGGAGGTCGACGTCGACACGCCCGGCGCCTACCGGCTCGTCTACGAGGTACGCGTGCCGCCTCGAAACCGCGAGCGTTTGGTCGCGGCGTGTGCCTTCGATCCCGACGCCTCGAAAGCGGGCAAGGCACTCTTTCGTGCACTCGCGGGCGGCGATGTCATCGCGGGAAATCAGAAGAAGTGGGCCTCGTTCTACGCCGATGACGTGCCGCGCTTCGAGTGTTCCGACGCGGGCTTCGAGGAGCTCTACGCTTTTCGCTGGTTCCTCCTCAAGTTCTCGACGACGGGTGGCGACCTCGGCTACCTCAAGTATCCCGTCGTGCTCGAAGGTCGACAGGCCTATCAGACCTACTGCTGCTACAGCGCGCCGTACATGGCCTTCGACCTCAACTGGTCGGTGAAACGAAAGGTCGGCTTCGGCCACATCGCCAGCATGGCGCTCGCTGCTTACGACGACGGCCGCTTTCCGTGGTACACCGCGCCCGATACTAACGAGGTGCCGCTCCACCACCGCTCGCGCACGGGCCTCTCGCTCTTGCCGCACGCCGCGTGGAAGCACTACCTCGTCCACGGACGCCAGCGTGATCTCATCAAGCTCTACTCGGCGATGAAGCGAAACGTCGAGTGGTGGATTCGTGATCGCGACGCGAACGGCGACGGTCTCTTCGTCCTTGACCACCAGCTCGAGACGGGCATGGACGATTTGTTTCGTTGGCCCGACGCCAAGCTGCGCTACGACGCCGTCGACGCGACGAGCTACGCCTACGCCAATCTCTCCGCCGTCGCGAGCATGGCGCGAGTTCTCAAGAACGATCGCGATCGTGAACGCTTCGAGGGCTACGCGAAGCTCGCCGCGCACGCTCTCTCGACGCTTCTTTGGAACGACACCGAGAAGCGCTTTCACGATCGTCACCCCGAGACGAAGGAGCTTTCGCCGCTCCTGACCATCACGACGTTCTATCCCTTCTTCGCAGGAGCCGCCGATCAGCGTCATTTCGAGGTCTTCGCGAAACACCTGCTCAATCCCGAGGAGTTCTGGCTTCCGCGACCGATCCCCGCGCTCGCGAAGAACCAACCGGGCTTCGGTCCGCGCAAGTTCTGGCAGGGGCCTTCGTGGCCTGCGGCGACCTCGCACGTCATCGAGGCCTACGCGCGAGCGGCGAAGGAGCACGACCCGGCATCGCTTCCTCACGTGGCCGAGCTCCTGCGTCGAGCCGTGGGGAATCATCTGCGGCCGCGTGCCGACTTCTTCGAGCGTTACGATCCGATCACGGGCGATCCGCTCAGCGGCTTTCGCGATTACATGCACTCGTGGTGGATCGACATCTTCCTCGGTCATGTCGTCGGCATGCAGCCGGGAGAAGGCGACGAGTTCGAGGTCTTCCCGCTTCCGATGGGCTTCGATCACTTCGCGGGACTCGGAATTCCGTTTCACGGTCACTCGGTCGACGTGACGTGGGCGCGTGCGGGGAGCGCGCGCGCGGCGGAGCTCGGTGTCGGGCTGACGGTGCGCGTCGATGGGAAGGTGCGAGTCCGCCGAGAGGACTTCGTTCCCGGACGCGATCGGGTACGGGTTTCGGTCGCTCGCGAGTGACTGCTCCTTTCCTCGGGGCTGTTGAAATCTGATACGGCGTGTGTGCGCTCGACACATGCCGCAGAGCTTTCGCTGCTGCCCCATTCGGGGTGAGCGTCATTCTCGGCCCTCGGACAGACCGTCGTGAACCGCGAAAGATCGGGGCTTTGAGCGTCTTTCGCGGGTTCTTTGCGAGAATTGTCGAGAGATGGAACGGCCTTTGCTCTTTGTGCTCTCCCGTCGGATCGAAATCAGGAGTTACTCGCATGACTCGCGTCCTGCTCAGTTCGGCCTTCGCGCTCTCACTCGTCTTCAGCTCGAGCGATCTCGCTCGCGCTCAGGATGCTTCTTCGAAGAAGAAGGAAGCGACCGAGAGTGCGGAGCTGATCAAGATCGCGAACGTCGAGCCGGGCGACCTCAAAAAGGTCGTGATCGCGGCGCTCGAGCTCTGGTACGGACCGGCGAAGCGCGTCGCGAAGGGCCCCGGCGGTCAGATCTCTGGCGGGCGGAAGGTCGGTGGCGTTCTCGTCGTCGCCCATCGCGAGTCGAAGACTCTTCTCGTGCAGACGGCGGATCCCCACAAGCTCGCGCGAGTGAAAGCGCTCGTCCGCGTGCTCGACCTCGGGGCGAGCGAGTCTCCGGTGACCGCGAAAGCCGCGACTGGTGCCGCTACGAAGAAGGTCGCGAAGGCAGCTCCGAAAGCGACGAATCCGAAGGGCGCACTCAAGGGCACTCGCGTCGACATCACCTCGGGCAAGATTCCCGTCGAGGACTTCCTCAAGTTCCTTTCGGACTACACGGGAATTCCTACGGTCGGTAGCGAGGTGAAGCCGACGGACACGATTCACGTCGTCTCCGAGATTCGCGGCGCCGACGACGTCCTCGTCAAAGAGCTCCTCAAGGCATCGGGTTGGTCGATGGAAAAGAAGACGCTCTCGAACGGACGACAAGTCCTTCGCGTCTATCGCACGGGAAAGAAGCCGTCGAACGAGATCGAGGGCAAGCCCGTGATTCGCGTGCCCAAGAAGAAATAGACCCAGACCCACTCTCCTCCTCTGAACGAAAACTCCTCCTGAAATTTCGAGTACTCTCCGGGTGGCCGGGGCATCGAGGATTCCGCGCGGGATTCAAGACGCTCCGGCCGCGTTTTCTTCAAAAAAGGTGTCAGGAACCTTTTCCAAAAGAAAAGGTTCCTGACACCTTTTTTGCCCTGTTACAAGGGCGGCATGAAAGCACAGAGAACTCGAAGGCGCGGCGTGCCATTCTTGGCGACGGTCGCGTTCGTCGCCGCCCTCTCGGCGACCTCGGCCTCGTCGGCGTTCGCGCAGGAGATTCCCTTCACGCGCACGCGTCTCGACAACGGTCTGACGGTCATCCTTCACGAAGACCATCGACTGCCGCTCGTCTCGGTCAACCTCTGGTACTACGTCGGAGCGAAGGACGAGCCACCGAAGCGGTCGGGCTTCGCGCATCTCTTCGAGCACCTGATGTTCATGGGGACGGAGAAGGTGCCGACGGGCGAGTTCGACACGCGCATGGAGCGCCGTGGCGGTAGCAACAACGCGACGACGTCGTCGGATCGCACGAACTACTTCGAGACGGGCCCTTCGGATCTTCTCGACCTCTTCCTCTTCCTCGAGGCCGACCGCATGGCCGGGCTCGGCAAGGCGATGACGCTCGAGAAGCTCGACGTCCAGCGCGGCGTCGTGCGCAACGAGCGCCGACAAAACTACGAGAATCGTCCCTACGGCGGTGCGCAGCTCGTCATTCCGAAGGCGATGTATCCCGATGGGCATCCGTATCGCGAGCCGACGATCGGCTCGCACGAGGACCGAGAATCGGCGAGTGTGGACGACGTCGTGGAGGTTTTAGGAAAAATGTAATTTGACGGGTTCTACTTTGCCGGGAACGCGTCGCTCGTCATCGCGGGCGACTTCGACTCGAACGAGGCGCTGAAGCTCGTCGACAAGCACTTCGGCAAGCTCCCGAAGCGCCCCGCGCTCGTGCGCCCGAAGGTCGAGCCCGCGAAGCTCGAGGATACGGTCCAGCGCGAGGTCTTCGACGCCGTGCGCTTGCCGCTTCTGACGCTCGTCTGGCACTCGCCGGCGTTCTACAAAGCGGGCGATGCCGAGATGGACATCCTCGCCGACGTCCTCGGTGGCGGAAAGTCGAGTCGGCTCTACCGAAAGCTCGTCTACGAGAAGGAGCTCGCGCAGAGCGTCGATGTCTACCAGTACTCGCGTCTCCTCGGTGGAGAGTTTCGCATCGAGGTCTACGCGCGCCCTGGCGCCTCGAACGACGAGAACCGCGCGAAGCTCGCCGAGATCGAGAAGCTCGTCGACGAGGAGATCGCGAAGCTGCAAGCCGAGGGGCCGACCAAGCGTGAGGTCGACCGTGCCCGCAACAAGATGGAGACGGGCTTCTGGACAAACCTCGAGAGCCTCGCGCGCAAGGCGGATCTTCTCAACGGCTATCAGTTCTACTTCGACGATCCCGGAGCCGTCGCGAAGGATCGCGAGCGTTTCGAGAAGGTCGACGCGGCATCGGTGAAGAGGTACTCGACGGTGCTCGACGCGAAGAAGCGGCTCGTTTTGAGCGTTCTTCCGAAGGAGAAGAGCGAGGAGGAGGCAAAGTGATGAGACGTACTTTCCTTTCTCTGCTCGTGATCTTCTCCGTCTCTTCTGTCGGGTGTCGTCTCGGTCAGCGCGAGTCGGATTCTTCGATCGTTCCGATCCCTGCGGAATCGAAGCTCTCGAACGGCCTTCGCGTCTGGTTTCTCGAGGCGAACAACGTGCCGCTCGTAACTGTTCGTGTTCTCGTCTCCATGGGGTCGAGTTACGACCCGAAAGGCAAGGAGGGTCTCGCGGCGATCACGGCCGACATGCTCGACGAGGGAGCCGGCGAGCGCGACGCCCTCTTGCTCGCCGAGGAGGTCGATTTTCTCGGCGCGTCGCTCTCGCTTCGTACTTCGAAGGATTACACGACGATCACGATCCAGACGCTTCGTCGCAACCTCGACCAAGCCCTCGAGATTCTCTCGGACGTCGTTCTCAGGCCGCGCTTCGAGGAGAAGGAGTGGAAGCGTGTTCATGCTCTGACGCTAAACGACGTGCGCCAGCGCAGCGAAAGCGCGACGTCCGTCGCTCGACTCGTCGGAGATCGCGTGTTCTTCAGCACGGGCAGCGTGTCCTACGCGCATCCCGTTGACGGATTCGAGAGCTCGGTGAGCTCGATCACACTCGACGATGTGCGCGGGATGTGGCGGGGGTTCTTCAGGCCGAGTAAGACGCAGGTTCTCGTCACAGGTGCCGTTGCTCCGGAGAGCCTGCACAGTTCGCTCAAAAAGCACTTTGGCGGGTGGTCGCACAAGGACGACCTGCCCTACTCGGCGCCCGAGGACCCGTTCCGCATGCCTCCGCGTCAGCCCCACACGAAGGGCCGCCTCGTGGTGGTCGACAAGTCGCGCGCGCCACAGACTGTGATTCGAATCTACCACGAGGGGACGCGTTTCAGCTCTTCGCAGAACGCCTCGATGTGGGTCGCGAGCACGGTGCTCGGAGGCACATTCACGAGTCGTCTCAACTCGAATCTCCGCGAGGATAAGAAGATCACGTACGGAGCGCGGAGCCTGAACTCGCGACTTCTCGCCGACGCGTACCATCTCTCGTACTCGTCGGTCCAATCTGATGCTACGGCTCTCGGACTGCGCGAGTTTCGCAAGGAGCTGGAGGCGATGGAAACGGGCGCCCTACGCGAGGGCGAGCTCGAGAAGGCGAAATCATCGATTCGCAGTCGACTCATCAGCGCGATGGAGAGACAGACTGCGCTGCTGCGAGTCTACGAGGAATCGATGGGCGCTGGGTGGTGCCCTAACGAGCGTCAGAAGTTCTACTCGGAGATTTCAAGTATCGAAGAGGACGACCTCACCGAGGTATGCGCCGCCCTTGACTGGTCGAAGGCGATCGTTGTACTCGTCGGCGATCGCAAGAAGATCGACGAGGCGCTCTCCGGCGACCTCGGATTGCCGAAGCCGGAGTATCGCGATCGAAATGGCGAGCTGATTCTCGTCGAAGCGCCTGAGAAGGAATGACATTCATGCGATTCTCGATTCTGACCGCAGCGGCGGCGTTGCTTCTCTGCGTCACGTCCGCCACGTCCGCCACGTCCGCCACGTCCGCCGGCGCCAAGGACAAGAACCCGCACGCGCGTTTCCCGGTCGTCGGCATTCTCGTCAACAGCGAGATCGACCTTCCGACTCCGAGCGACAAGGACGCCAAACAGGAGGCCTTCCTCGGGCAGCGACCCGGGACGCCGCTCGCGGTCGTGCTCTCGGGCATCAAGGGCGGGATCATCGAGCTCGATCGCAAGAAGTCGAAGGTGACGAAGTTCAGTGGCTCGACGGGCTCCGACCTCCTGGTGAAGGAGAAGTTCGGCGGACCCTTCGAGATGGGCTCGACGACCTGGAAACGCGCGTGCGGGCAAGCCTCAGCTCGGTGGCGGCGGATACGAGATCGAGTTCGAATCGACGGACGATCTGAGCGGCATCCATTCGCTCCGATTCCTCGACTCGAAAGGAAAGCCGATTCCGTCGAAGCCGAGTGGATCGAGCAGCATGACGTTCGGAACGAAGACGACCTCGATGAGCACTTACTTGCTGGAGAAAAAGCTCACGAGCGCCAAAATAGAGATCAAGTACTGGAAGGATCTCAAGACGGTCGAGGTTCCGTTCAAGATCGAGGCGAGAGTCGGTCTCTAAAAGACGGGCAGGTGAAACGAGCATGCGAGCGCTGATCATCGTCGACGTCCAAAACGACTTCTGCCCCGGCGGTGCGCTCGCCGTTCCCGAGGGCGACCTCGTCATCGAGCCGATTCGCCGTCTCGCAAAGGTCGTCGATCTCGTCGTCGCGACGCAGGACTGGCACCCCGCGAAGCACGGCAGCTTCGCGGCGACGCACGGTCGCGAGGTCGGTGAGATGATCGAGCTCGGCGGTCTCGATCAGATTCTCTGGCCGGTGCACTGTGTCGAAGGCACGGCCGGCGCCGAGCTTCACGAGGGACTCGCGGGCGTCGAGATCGACAAGGTCTTCCAGAAGGGCACGGATCCCGAGATCGACTCCTACAGCGGCTTCTTCGACAACGGGCACTTGCGGGCGACCGGTCTCGGCGAGTATCTCGCAAATAAGAACGTCGACGAGTTGAACATCACGGGTTTGGCCACAGACTACTGCGTGAAGTACACGGCGCTCGACGCGGCGGAGCTCGCGTTCACGACGACGGTCGCGGTCGATGCCTGTCGTGGGGTGGAGCTCGAGCCTGGGGATGTCGAAGGTGCCCTCGCCGAGATGCGCGAGGCCGGAGTCGAGATCGTCGAAAGCAGCGAGCTCCTCGAGTAGCTCACCTGTTTTCCGAGGATCTTGATGACCTCTCCGAATCTCGACGCGGCCCGTCTCTCGCTCGATGGCCTTTCGCTCGGCGACTCGTTCGGCGAGCGCTTCTTCGTCCACCCCGATCTCGTCGATCGCATGATCGCGACGCGCGCGATGCCGGCGATGCACTCGGCGCTCGCGCGCATCCGTGAGGGCGAATCGTGGTCGGAAACGTCGCGAAGCCTCTTCGCGGGCACGGGCTCGTTCGGAAACGGTTCGGCGATGCGTGTTGCGCCCATCGGCGCGGCGTTCAGCGAAGACATGGATGCGGTCATCGACGAAGCTACGCGCAGCTCGGTCGTGACGCACGCTCACCCAGAGGGCGTCGCCGGAGCGATCGCGATCGCGGTGGCGACCGCCTGGGCGTGTCGGCTGAGTGGCAGCGGAGATCCTCCGACGGTACTCGAGTTCATCGAGCTCGTCCTCCCGCACGTGCCGGATTCGGATACGCGCGCGGGAATCGCGAGAGCGCGAACGCTCGATCCGGACACGTCGGTGCGCTCGGCGGTCGAAATTCTCGGCAATGGCACGAGAGTCATCTGCCACGACACCGTCCCGTTCACGATCTGGAGCGCCGCCAAGAATCTCGGCGACTTCGAGGAGGCGATGTGGCATACCGTCAGTGCTCTCGGTGATCGTGACACGACGTGCGCGATCGTCGGAGGCATCGTCGCGGCGTTCGTCGGAGAGGAAGGTCTCCCGAGCGAATGGCTCGACTGCCGCGAGCCGCTCGCCGAGTGGCGCGAGTGATCCGATTCAGCACAAGTCCGTCTCGAATTTCACGTGAGTCAGATTCCCTCGGTCGACGCCTTCGTCGATCATCATCTCGAGCTGCTCGAGCTCGAACGTCGCGAAGAGGTCGAGGAAGCGCGTCGCATGATGCGCGAGCTTTCCGATGGCGAGCTGCAGAAGCGAGGTGTGGCTCTCCTGAAGCTCAAGATTGCGGACGATGACGTCGGGCTCGGCGGGCGCACACTGCTCGTCCTCGAGCCTTCGAGCGGTTACGACCTCCCGGCGCACAGAATGTCGCCCGGCGACATCGTCACGGTGCGCACGCACGGAAGTGACGCGAAGGTCGACGACTCCCCCACCGGCGTCATTTGGCGTGTGCGTTCGGGGGCGATCACCGTCGCGCTCGACGACAGCGACGCGAGCGTCTCCGAGCCCGTGCGTCTCGATCGCGTCGCGAACGACATCACCTACCGCAGGCTGCGGGACGCTCTCGGCAAGCTCCAGTCCTACAGCAAAGGCCCCGCCTCGCGACTGAGAGAGGTCTCCTTCGGTCAGCGCGAGCCGTACTTCGAAGAGCCCGGCCGCGCGGAGAAGCCGCTCGTCTTCTTCGACGAGAGTCTCGACGAATCGCAAAAGGAAGCGGTCCGCTTGACTCTCACAGCGAAGGAGATCGCGCTGATCCACGGCCCACCAGGGACGGGCAAGACGACGGCGCTCGTCGAGGCGATTCGACAAGCCGTCACGCGCGGAGAGCGAGTCGTCGCGTGCGCACCATCCAACGTCGCGGTCGACAACCTCGTCGAGCGCCTCGCACGCTCGGGCGTCAAAGTCGTCCGCCTCGGCCATCCGGCAAGACTCCTCCCCAGCGTCGTCGACCATTCCCTCGACGCCCTCGTCGCCGACTCGGAAGGCAGCAAGATCGCCGACGACGTGAGAAAGGAGATCCGCCAAGCTTCGAGAGAGCTCAGGCGAGCGAGGGACTGGTCGGAGCGCCGCGAACGCCGATCAGCGCTCGGACAGCTTCGCCGTGAGCTGAGAGAGATCGAAGACTGGACGGTCAAGCAAGTCGTCGAAGGAGCCCAAGTCGTTCTCACAACACTGACGGGCTCCGCCAACAAGACACTCGAAGGCACCAACTTCGACCTCGTCGTCATCGACGAAGCCGCCCAAGCCATCGAAGCCTCCTGCTGGATCCCCCTCCTCCGCGCGAAACGAGCCGTCCTCGCAGGAGACCACCTCCAGCTCCCCCCGACGGTCGTCTCCAGAAAAGCAGAACGCGACGGACTCGCGGTAACCCTCTTCGAACGCCTCATCGAAAGGTACGGCGACACGATCACGCGCATGCTCAACGTCCAGTACCGCATGCACGAAACGATCATGAACTGGTCGTCCGAAGCCCTCTACGACGGCAAGATCATCGCCCACGACTCCGTCGCGACCCACTGCCTCCACGAGCTCGGAGGAGTCACGGAAACCGACGACTCCAGCCCGCCGATGATCCACATCGACACCGCCGGCTGCGACTACGAAGAGGAACGCGACGCCGACGGCGACTCGCTCGCGAACGCAGGGGAAGCGGGTCTCGTCAAGACGCACCTCCTGAGACTCTTCGAAGCCGGAGTCCTACCGAGCGACATCGCGGTCATCACGCCGTACAACGCGCAGGTCGGCGAGTTGCGTACGAGACTCTCAGGAAGCTACCCCGACCTCGAGATCGGCAGTGTCGACGGCTTCCAAGGCCGGGAAAAGGAAGCGGTCATCATCTCCCTCGTAAGATCCAACGACCGAGGCGACGTAGGCTTCCTCGCCGACCGCCGAAGACTCAACGTCGCGGTGACGCGTGCGCGAAGGCACGTAACGATCATCGGCGACAGCGCGACGGTGTCGAACGATCCGTTCCTCGCGGGCCTGGTCGAGTACCTGGGGGCGTTCGGGGAGTATCGGAGCGCGTGGGAGTATCAGTGAGGTTCTTGCGGTAGAGGCAAAGTGCCTGCGCATTCACGATCTCGCTTTGACTTGCGTCTATGGCCCGGTGCTGACAAA
The DNA here is from genome assembly GCA_964478085.1 of uncultured Planctomycetia bacterium. Taxonomy (GTDB): domain Bacteria; phylum Planctomycetota; class UBA8108; order UBA8108; family UBA8108; genus CAYMLL01. The sequence continues at coordinate 16,364 of CAYZGY010000002.1, read as the reverse complement.
GAGTTTGGACTCGGATTGCGGGGGCAGGTCAATCCCTTGGCAGAGCGAAAGCAACTCCTTCGTCGTCCAGACATCGTGGGCAAGTAAGCGATCCAGAAAGTCCAATGGCTTACCTCCTCCGGGGGCCAGCTCGTGGCCGATAGCGCGACGTCGTTGACGGTTACCCCGCCCAAACCGGCCCGTTCGGATACTCGTGTTCTGCGAGCGACTCCTCCTTCATCGAGATGCTGTACCCTGGCGCGATCGGAGGCATGTACCGCCCGTTCTTCATCGTCACCGGGTGCTCGAAGTGCTCGTGCAGGTGATCGACGAACTCCGCGATGCGATTCTCGAGCTTTCCACTGATCGCGATGTAATCGATGAGCGAGAGGTGTTGCACGTGCTCGCAGAGCCCCACGCCACCCGCGTGCGGGCAGACGGGGACGCCGGCTTTCGCGGCGAGGAGCATCACCGCGAGGACTTCGTTGACGCCGCCGAGTCGGCAGCTGTCGATCTGCACGAATTGGATCGCGTCGGCTTGTATGAGCTGCTTGAAGAGCACGCGATTCTGACAGCACTCCCCCGTCGCGACGCCGATCGGCCGGATCGCTCTCGAGATCGCCGCGTGGCCGAGGACGTCGTCGGGGCTCGTGGGCTCTTCGATCCACCAGGGGTCGAATTCCGCGAGCTTGCGCATGTACTCGATGGCTTCGTCGACGTCCCAGATCTGGTTCGCGTCCATCATCAGCTTGCGATCAGGGCCGATCTCTTCGCGGATGATGCGCGCGCGGCGGATGTCGTCGTCGAGGTCGCGGCCGACCTTGATCTTGAAGTGGGACCATCCCTCAGCGAGCGCTTCGCGACAGAGCTCACGCAGCTTCTCGTCCGAGTAGCCGAGCCATCCCGTCGAGGTCGTGTACGCAGGATAGCCGTCGCGCATCATCTCGGCGATGCGCTCGTTGCGTGTCGGCTCGCAGCGCTTGAGGATGTCGAGCGCTTCCGATTCGCTGAGGAAATCGGACAGGTACGTGAAGTCGATCGTTCCGATGAGGTCCTCGGGGCTCATCTCCGCGACGAGACGCCAGAGCGGCTTTCCTTCGGCTTTCGCCCAGAGGTCCCATGCCGCATTGACGATCGCGGCGGAGGCGAGATGCACGGCTCCTTTTTCGGGTCCGACCCACCGCAGTTGGCTGTCGCCCGTCACGCGCTTCCAGAACGTCCGCATGTCTCCGCTGATGTCTGCGAGGCTGAGACCGACGACGAAGGGCTTCCACGCTTCGATCGCGGCGACGCAAATCTCGGTGCCGCGTCCTATCGTGAACGCGAGACCGTGACCGGCGAGTCCGTCGGGGCTGTCCGTCTGAACCTCGACGTACGCAGCCGAGTAATCGGGATCCGGATTCATCGCGTCGGATCCGGCGAGCGTGCGAGAAGTGGGAAAGCGAATGTCGCGGACGACGAGATCCGTGATCTTCAGATCCATGAGAGTCGGTGAGCTCACGTAGGTCGAATGGACGAGGTGTCGAGACCGACGAGGCCACCTCGTTCCGAGACTCTAACAGCGGGAGCGTGCGATTGCGAGATCGCGTAGACCGACTCGCCTACTGCGATTCACGTCGTTTCAGTTCCCTCAAGGTTCGCCGCAAGCGAGGCCGAACTTGGTAGCACGAGGGTGCGGCATCACACGCCGCACGAGGACCGCGAGGATACATTTTTGTCGGATCGGTCGCCCCTTCCACTGATTCTCTGCATCGACGACGACCCGATCACGCTCGAGCTCCTCAAGACGACGCTCGAACGATCGGGATACGAAGTCGTGCAAGCCGCGAACGGCCCCGAGGCGCTCGAGTCGGTGCGTGATCGCACACCGGATCTCGTTCTTCTCGATGTCATGATGCCAGGGATGAGCGGATTCGACGTCTGCCGTCGGCTCGCGGAGCCCGAGCTTTGCCCGGACGTCCCAGTCGTCTTTCAGACGGCCAGCCGAGACGTAGAGGACAAGGCGCAGCTCATCGCAGCAGGTGCGGTGGACTATTTGCTCAAGCCCATCGAGCGCGACAAGCTCCTCGAGAAGGTGCGGGCGCACCTCGGCGTCAAGGACCGCTGGAGTCGACTTTGGGAGTGGCGCGACCTTAGCCGCACACGCGTCCATCGCAGCGAGTTTACTCGCTTCCGCGACTTCCTCTCCGCGAAGTTCCCGAACGACGTTTCGGCGCACGTCGCGATTCAAGACTCGACGGTCGCGTCGGTGTACACGCTCGTCGACACGCTCAAGGTCTCCGAACGGCAGATCGCCGAGTGGATCGCGGAGGTGCTCGAGCTTCCGTACGTCGAGCGCGTCGATCCGGACTCGATCCGCCTCGCGGGTTTGCCCGTGTCGTTCTGCCGCGAGAATGCGGTGCTCGCGCTCGAGGAGCCCGGCGCCTTCCTCGTCAGCAATCCCTTCGACTGGCAGATGATCGGGAGCATCCTCGACCTCAAGGATCCGGGCGACGCTCTCAAGGTCTACGTCAGCGAGCCGAAGAACATCGCGAGAGTCTTCTCTACCACGTTGAGCGGCGGGAGCTCCTCGAAACGGCTCGAGACTGTTCAAGAGATCCTCGACTCACTAAAGGGTGGAGCCGACGGCGGCGAGCGTCTCGTCGTCGCGGTCAATCGGATCATCGAGGAGGCGCACGCGATGGGCGCCTCGGACGTTCACATCGAGCCGACCGAGCACGAGATTGCCGTGCGTGTGCGCATCGATGGCGACCTGCGCGAGCTCTACCACATCCAGCCGCTCTCGTTGATTCGCCCTCTCGTCTCTCGACTGAAGATCATGTGCGGTCTCGACATCTCCGAACGCCGCTTGCCACAGGACGGCCGCATCGTCTTTCGCGATTTCAGCGACGTCGCTGCGAACTTCGACTTGCGCGTCTCGACCGCGCCGATGCAGCACGGCGAGAAGGTCGTCATGCGCATCGTCGACAAGGAGAAGTCCGTCTTGCCGCTCAGCGACCTCGGCTTCTCGCCGCGCAACCTCGAAGTCTATCGAGAGAAGATCCGATCGCCCTACGGTATGATTCTTCACGTCGGGCCGACGGGATCGGGAAAGTCGATGACGCTCTACGCGGCGCTCAACGAGATTCAGCGTCCTGAGCTCAACATCCAGACAGCCGAAGATCCGATCGAGTACTCGATTCCGGGCATCAGCCAACTTCAGGTTCACCCGGGCATCGGACTGACGTTCGGACGCGCGCTCCGTTGTTTTCTGCGTCAGGACCCCGACATCATTCTGCTCGGCGAGATTCGCGACATCGAGACGGCCGAGATCGCCGTCGAAGCCTCGCTCACGGGTCACCTTCTCCTCTCGACGCTTCACACGAACGATGCTCCGAGCGCAGCGACGCGACTCATCCAGATGGGCATCGAGCCGTTCATGGTGAGCTCCTCGCTCGAGCTTCTCTGTGCGCAGCGACTGATCCGGCGCGTCTGCCCCGATTGTCGAGAGCAGTACCGGCCGAAGCCCGGCGAGCGTCGCATCGTCGGATACGACGACGACGACGAGAGTGCCCTGATGTGGCGCGCGGTCGGTTGCGAGAAGTGTAGCGGCATCGGCTATCGCGGCCGCTTCGGCATTCACGAGATTCTCGTGCCGAACGACGCCCTGCGCTTCGAGATCAACCGCCCGGGAGTCACCGCAGAGGCCTTGCGCGCAATCGCGATGGACGACTGCGGCCTGACGACACTCTGGTGGGACGCCGTCGAGAAGGCGCGTGCGGGATTGACCACGCTCGAGGAGATCATCGCGAAGGTGCGCCGCGACGAGTTCGAGACGACTCCGAATTGGCTGCGAAGCGGGAGCGGCGAAACGCTGGCGAGGGGTTAGAATCACTCTCCGTCTCTCGACCGACGTCCGCCGTTCTTCTTCTCGACGAGTCGATCGTGGCTCCATCTTCAGTCGACGCCTGCCAAAACCCGCTCGATCCGCCGGATCGCGACTCGCCCGCGCTTCGTGCGTTCTTGCGTCACTTTCGTATCGACGTGACCGCGTCGCCTCGCGCGCTACTCGGCGACATTGCGAGAGCCTTCGCGCGCATCCCCTACGAGAACCTCACGAAGATTCTCAAAGAGTCGCGCGAGGGACGAAGCCGCACGACGAAGCGCGGAGCCGAAGAGGTCGTCGGTGAGCACATCCGGCTCGGTACGGGCGGGACGTGCTTCTCGCTGACGGCGACACTCGTTCACATTCTCCGTGCCCTCGGCTTTCGCGCCGAGCCGCTCCTCGCCGACCGTCATTACGGGGAGGACACGCACAGTGCGCTCGTCGTTTGGATCGATGCGACGCCGCACCTCCTGGATCCGGGCTTTCTCATCGTCGACGCGATCCCGCTCGACGCGGCGAAGTCGGGAGAGCTCGACGTCGAGACGCGCTTCAATCGTCTCCTCCTCGTCCCGAACGACGACGGCTCGAAGATCGAGCTGCGTACGGTTCATCAAGAGGGCCCGAATCGCCGTCCCAGTGAGGTCTCCCGATTGACCTTCAAGACCGACCCGGCCGACCCCGATCGATTTCTCGACGCCTGGACGGCTTCGTTCGACTGGGACATGATGCGCTACCCACTCCTGACGCGCGTCGACGGTGAGCGACAGCTCTATCTTCAAGACCGGCGGTTTCAAACGCGTACGAAAGAGAGTGTCGATCGCATCGACGTCGATCCGACGAGGCTCGTCGAGCGCATCGCGCGGGACTTCGGCATCGACGCGACGGTCGCGGCGGAGGCGCTGGCGGTGATTGAGGGGGCGCGACGTGGTCGATAGTGCGATCGACCCTGTACAGGTTAGAATAGAGTTGCCCCGAGGATCGCGATACGAGGCTTATCGATGACAATTCTGAAGATCCAAGAAGACGACGAAGACCGCGAACTCGAATTTGACCTCGAGTTTCTTCGCTCGCTTACTACTGAAGAGCGATTCCGTCTGATGATCGAAAAGTCTCAGCAGATGGCGGAAGCGTTGATCCGACATGGACATCGAAGGCCTACTGAAATCCTTAAACGCAAATGAAGTCCGATACGTGATCATTGGGGCGACCGCTTTCCCGATTCACGGTTACGCGCGCGCTACTCTGGACATCGACGTCTTCATCGAGCCGACGCAGGCGAACGCTGAGAAGACTCTCAACGCGTTGCGAGAGTTCGGATACGACGTGACGGACCTGAGCGTCGAGGACCTTCTTACGCACAAGATCCTTATCCGTCAGTACGTCGTGGCGACGGATATTCATCCGTTCGTGAAGGGAATGGAGTTCGCAGACGTTTGGGATACGCGGGTGGAGGACAAGTTTGGTGAGACCCCGGCGAGTTTTGCTGGTCTCGATGCGTTGATCGCGATGAAGGAAGCCGCGGCGCGTCCGAAAGATGTCGAAGACCTCAAGAGCCTTCGAAAGCTCCGCGGGGAGTGACAGGAACAGGTTCGTGGCAGTGGGAACGAAGTTCGAACCGGATCCGGTGAAACTCTTCGTCGCCGTGCTCTACGGAAGCGACGCGTCTTCGTCACTCGATCTGGCGATCGAATCGATGAACGCGGAGTGGGGCCCCATCGACATCTCCGGTGCGGATCATCCTTGGGCCGACTCGAACTACTACGCCGAAGAGATGGGCGACGGGCTGACGCGGCGATTGATCTCCTTCGAGTCGCTCGTCTCTCCGGAGGCTCTCTCGAGCGCGAAGCGGCGGACGATCGAGATCGAGGACGAGTTGCGCATCGACGGGCGTCGTCCGGTCAACCTCGACGTCGGCTATCTCGATCCGCACAAGTACGTGCTCGCGTCGGCGAAGGCGGCCGGGCAGAAGGTCTACCTTGGCGACGGCATCTGGGCGGATATCCAAGCGCGCTTTCGACAAGGGCTCTACCGTCCTTTCGAGTGGAGCTTTCCCGATTTCGCCAGCGGCGTCTACGACGACGAGCTCCTCTCGATGCGCGAGAAGCTCCGTGCGCAATTGCGAGAGCGTGCATCAAGGGACAAGATGGACGCATGATACGCAAAGACTTCGGTTGGAACGACGAGCTTCAGGCGGCCTTTGGCGAGCTTGCCGCGGGATACGAAGACGCCTAACCCGCACGCGTCTTTCTCGAGGAGCGCGAGCTCTTCACGATCGACGACGGCGCGAACGAGCCCGGTGCGCAGATCAGTGGCAGGCTGCGACACGACGCGGTAAGCGCGCGCGACTTCCCCGCCGTCGGTGATTGGGTCGTCGTGAGCGGCGGGTCAACGTCGACACCGTATTCCTTGTCAGCGGGCTCGACGGCGACTTCAACGCACGCCGCATCGAACGCTACCTTACCGCGACGTGGGACTGCGGTGCCGATCCTGTGATCGTGCTCAACAAGCTCGACGTGCCCGAGGATCGCGACGCGCTCATCGACGAGGCCGAGTCGGTCTCGATGGGCGTTCCCGTGATACCCGTGAGTGCCGCGACGGGCGAGCGCCGGCGTCAGCATGATCTTGAGCTTGAGCCGTCTCACCCCTCGAGCACGCCCTTGATCACGGAGATCATCCCGAGCACCAAGAGCACGAACGGGTAGTAGTAGATCACACCGGCGGCGTAGCCGATTCCGAACCACGGGACGGCAAGGGTGATGAGCGCGAACAGCGTGGAAGGGAACCCGATGACCACTGTGAGCGTCGCGAGGCACAGGGCGGTCGAGAAGAATCGGTAGTTCATCGGGGCGCTCTTCTTCGTCGTCGTCATCGAGTCCGTGAGACGGGACCTGGTCCATCCTGAGTAGCGAGTCGACGCCGCTCACGCCGTTCTTAGGTGGATTCCCCAGTTTCCGCGGAATTCGACGACGGCGGGTCTGCGTCTCGACGCGTCAGGATCGGGACGACGACGAGCGTCGTTACGAACACCGCAGCAACGGCGAGCGCGACGGCGATCATCACTTGCGAGACGCTGACGAGCTCCATCGGCGAGAAGAGGAGAAACGCGATCGCGTCGGTCACCGCCGCCAGCACGATCGCTCGACCGGTCGTTCGCCAGACTCGATGGGTCGAGTCACCCCCTCGCCCTTCGAGACGAAAGCGGAAGAGGAGGTGGAGCCCGTAGTCGCTTCCGATGCAGACGACGAAGACGAGCGGGAAGAGGAGAAAGACCGAGACGTAAATCCCCGACGCGTTGACGAGGAGGTACCACGTCACGCTGCTGAGAAGCACGAGTACCCCGACGAGCGCGACGGCGCGAAGGCTGCGCAGGAATAGCGCGGTCATCGCGAGCACGGCGAGAAGCGAGACGACGCCGATGCGGCCGATCCACTCGAGGCTGTACGACGAAAAGAGGTAGGCCATCGTGCGATAGCCGAGGAACGAGACGTCGAGTCCGGCCTCGGCAAAATTCTCGCGGGCGAGCGTCTCATCGAGTTGTCTCCAGAGCTTCTCGACGACGGTCGGGTCGTTGCCGGGATCGGCACCGAGAAGAAGCATCGTCGACACTTGCGCGTCACGCGATACGAACATGCTGCCGAAGGGTGAGAGCACGGGGTCGTCGTAGAGCTTGTCGATCGCTGCGCGGACCTCTTCGGGAGAGTCGAGCGCCGCCCCGCCGCGCAAGAGCGACATTGGCGCGGTCAGACGAAGGACATCGACGACGCTGACGGTGCGGAAGTCCCCGAGAGGCTTCTCGACGTCGCGCAGTCGTCGCTCGAGTGTGCGGATTTTGTCGAGCGCGCCGGGCTTCGTGAGATCGCCTTCGACGATGACGATCTCGGGAAAGGCGCCGCCGCACTGTGCGCGCATGCGGTGCGTGACTTGTGCGATGCGAGCTTCGGGTGGATAGTGACCATCGATCGTGTCGAGGAGGACGACCGGGCGACCGGCAAGCGCTGCGCCGATGGCCAGCGCGGTGATCGCACAGGCTGCAACGAGAACGCGTCGTCGCGAAACGCCGCCGGCCCAAGTCACGAGAAGCGAGCCGAGCCGCGAGCCGGCTGAGGATCGCGTGCGCAGCACGGACGACGGCAAGATGAGGATCGCGAGCGCTGCGAGACCGAGCATGCCGATCGACGCGTAGAGTCCGAGCTCGACCATGCCGGGGCTGTCGCTGAAGACGAGGAGAAGGAGACCGGCAGACGTCGTCACGGCTGTCAGAAAGACGGCGGAGACCGAGCTGCGTCCGACGCGTTCGAGAATCGTCGCGCGGGTGTCGTCCGGGGAGGCGGTCCGTGTGTCGCGTGCGTCGGACGATTCGACCGCGATCAGAATTGCGTAGTCGATGCCGCAGCCGAGGACGAGCGGGACGAGCGCGATCGTGACGACATTGAGCGTCGCGCCGAACCAGCCCATCGCGCCGAGAGTCCAGATCGCTCCGACCGCGAGCACGGCGAGGACGGTCGCGGCGGAGCGTAGGCTTCCCAGAAGGACGACGAGGAGGATCGCGAGTGTCGCGGCCGCGATCGGGGCCCAGAGGCGAAGACCGTCCGAGAGGCTGTCGTCGATGGCCGACGTACCCGAAGCGAGACCGCAAGGGACGAGAAGGTCATCGCGAAAGAGGTCGTGCTCGCGGTCGTTCGACCCGGTGTAGTCGCGAAGGGCCTGTGCGAGCTCGCGACCGACGGCGCGCGCTTCAGTCGAGAGCGGGGGTGCGTCGTAGATTACGGAGAGGATCGTGCCACGACCATCCTCGGAGACGAAGGCCGTAACATAGTCTTTCGCGACGACGCGGATCGATCCCCAGAGGAGTCGCGTGGCGCCTTCGGATCTCGGCAGGCGTGCAGGCTCTCCATCGTTCTTCGCCGCGCCGGGTCGACCGGGCAGCTTCGCGGCGGCGGACTGGAGGAACGAGAGGACGCCGAAGTGACCGCGCATGCGATCGACGCGTGCGCGGACGTACTCGACGAGCTCCTCTTGCGCGAGAAGCGCTGTGTGATCGGTGACCCGGTTGACGCCCGAGGCGCGTGTTTTTTCGTCGTCGAGCTCGATCCAGATCAGCTCCTGATTGACGGCGCCGTCGAGGTCGCGGAAGAGGCGGGAGAAGGCTTCGACATTCGGGTTGCTCTTCGGGAGCCAGTCGAGGACGCCGGTTTCGACGCGGAGGTCGCGCAGACCGATCCCGAGTGTGATCGTCAGGGCGAGGACCAGGAACAGAATGACGCGCCGCCGCCGGTCGGCGAACAGAACGACAGGGAGGAGGTCCAAGTTCTCAGGCCTTCTTTCGCCGGCGGGGCTTCGGGTCGGTTAACATCTCAGCGCGGATCGTGATCGTACCGATGTCGATGTAGGAATCACGTGCGTACGTTTCCAGGAAAAGAAAAGTGATGACGACTCGAAGATCGTTTCCCTCCCCTCTCTCGTTCCCGACTGCTTTCATCGGAACGGTAATCCTCGCGCTTTTGGCCGTCGATGTCGACCTCCGCGCCCAGGCGGTCAAGGGCGGCCCGGCGAAGGGCGCGCCGAGGCGCCAGGTGACGTATCGTGGCATCTCCCCGGGACTGACGTCGATGGAAGAGGTGCGCGAGAAGATCGGCAAGCCGGTGCACCGAGCGAAGTGGTACGCGTGGAAGCTCCTCTACGAGCCCGTCGGACCTGCGGCGAAGCGAGTACGGGCGAAGGAGAGTGGCCTTTTCGATTCGTTCCATCTTCTCGGAAGTCCCGAGGATGGACATATCGGAACGATCGAAGCCGTCAGCGTCCCGGATGGTTACGAGACCGAGGCGAAGATCCGGGCGAAGCTCGGCGATCCCGAGCTCAAGCTCACGCACGCCGGCGGACAGGTCCTGCTCGACTACAGCTCGAAGGGTGTGCGTTTCACGCTCGACCCGAATTACCGCACGATCGGCACGGCGTACTTTCCGCACGGCTACTCGCGTGTGCACGACGGTTGTCGTCGAGAGATCGATCTTTCGCACCTTCGTCAAGGCCCGACGCTGCGCGCGAAGAATCCGCCGAAGCCGAATCTCAAGGCGGGCGCCGCGGAGATCGACATCTCCCCCACCGATCCGAAGTGGTTCAAGGACGAGTTCACGATCCACGACGCGATGAAGGCGCGGTGTGTCGTCTTCGAGCGTGACGGTCAGAAGGTCGCGATCGTGGGAGCGGACCTCTTCGGCATGCTCAAGAGCGAGTTCGATCCGATCGAGGCCGAGCTCAAGAAGAAGGTCGGGCTCACCGCGCTCATCGTCGGCATGTCGCACAATCACGCGGCGCCGGACACGATTGGAATCTACGGCTACTACCCGAAGGACTACGTCGCGCACATCCAGACTCAGATCGAGAAGGTCGTCACCGAAGCGCTCGCGAAGCTCGAGGACGTCGAAGAGGTCGCCGTGTCCTCGGACGAGCTCCTCCTCACGGGCGCGCGAGTCCACGGCCTGATGCGAAACGCGAGAAACCCGGGAATCGTCGATCCACAGATCGCCCTCGTAGAAGCGAGAGGCAAGGGCGGCAAGCCGATCGCGACTCTCCTCCACTTCGCATGTCACCCCGAAGGACTCGAGAAGGGCGCGAAAGAGATCAGCGCGGACTTCCCGGGCTACCTCTGCGAGCGATGGAAAAAGGAGACGGGTGCGCAGGCGATCTTCCTCAACGGAGCCCTGGGCGGCATGGTCTCGGGAGACACGAAAGCGCGCACGCACGCCGAAGCAAAAGCCGCCGGCAAAGCCTTCGCCGACGCGCTCCTCGCGATCCGCACCCAGGCCGCCCCTTCGCAGTCCGACCACTTCAAGCTTCAACGCCAACGCATCGAAGTCCCCGTCACCAACCCCAAGCTCCTCATCTTCCAACGCATGAGCGGCAACCGCCGACCGTACTACCGAGGCCGTGTCGTCAGCGAGATGTTCCACCTGCGCATCGGCGAAGCGGAGATCGTCACGATCCCGGGAGAGCTACTGCCGGAGATCTCGTTCGAGATTCTCGAGAAGATGAAGGGCTACCCGCGAATGATCGTCGGGCTCGTGAACGACGAGCTGGGGTACATGGTCCCGGGTTACGACTACCGCGCGGGGGCGTACGAGGAGGGGATGTCGGTCAGTCCGGCGGTGGGGCCGATGGTGAAGGAGGCGGCGCTGCGGCTCGTTGGGGAGTAGGGGCTGTTCCGAGGCGGTTGCGGAGCTCCGCAGTAGCCTCAACACCGCCTCCCGACACCGCCTCCCGACACCTCCTCGGCTGCTCGACCCACATGATGTGCGAAGCGTCTTCGATGTTGACGCGCCGCGACGTTTCATCGGGCAGCAGCCTTTCGAGCTCGACGTCCGAATACCTCTCCGTTCCTGTCGTTCGGCTGCCGCAGAGGAGGAGCGTCGGGATCTCGAGTTTCCTCACCGCCTTTTTCGCGACCTTCGGGTATGGCGTCTTCGAGGTCATGATCGCTTTGAGCTCGGGGAGGTTTCTTCGGCAGCGGGCGACGATGTGGGGTGGCATGCGGTCGATGGCGTTCGGGCGGACGACTGCGTCGTAGAAGGCGCGAAGCGCTTTGTCGCTCGTCTCGGATTCTTCCTTCTCGAAGACCTTGCGGAGGGGTTTGACGAGCCCGTTCCAGACCTTGTCTTAGTGCGCTTTGGCCGCGTCCTTCGTTTCCTTGTCGCCCTTCATGTTCTCGAGCCAGGGAACGATCGGAGCCTCCGCGAGCGTCAGGGTTTTGACGCGGTCGGGATGCTCGAGCGCGAAGAGGAGGGAGGAGTAGGCTCCGTACGAGTGGCCGCCGAGATGCGCTTGCTTGATCTCGAGCTTGTCGAGGAGGCTCGCGAGGTCCTTGGCATCGACGACGGCGGAGTGGTTCGGCTGCGGCTTGTTTTGATTCGGGTGGTTGTAGCGGCGGCTGTACGAGATCGCTCGGAAACCCGCTCTCGCGAAGGCTTGTATTTGGTAAGTCCAGAAGTACGCGTCACTGGTCGCTCCGTGGAGGAAGACGACCGGATCACCTTCGCCAAGCTCGAGAACGTGGAGCGAGATGTCGCCGTCGATCTTCACGTCGCGTTTCGGAACCTCGTCGACTGGATCTCGCGGTCGGTCTTGTCCGACGGCGCTCACGACCGGTAGCACGAGGAACGCGAGGACCGAGAGAATGAGGCGACGCTGCGTCATCGTTCTTCTCCTTGGTTCAGCTTCGGATTTGCGCGAGTGCACGCTCAAATCGGCCGTTGCCTCCACGGCATCGGCATCGTCGGCGGGGTCCGGTGTCGGTCCTTCCGCTCGTCTTTCGGTCTTCCGTGGAACTCGTCGATGAGGCGAGCGAGCTGCTTGACCGCTTCGTCGTAGGCGCGCTTGCCCTTCTCTTTCGTCGCGAGTTCCGCTTCCCCGAGCACGCCGCTCTCCGAGTAGCTGCTCGTCCAGCTGACGACCGTGCCGGGTCCCTGCGCGAAGAGGTCGACGTAGTTGAAGTCGCTGTTCTCTTCGTTGAAGGAGATGGTGCCGTTTTTGATCAGGTCCTTCCGCACGTTCTCCTCGTCCAGGTAGAGGTACATCGACGTCTCGAGCTCGCACGCGTGCGCACAACCTCCCGGGTACTTGCTCTCGCGCCAGCTCGGCATGAAGTCTTTGTCGACCGCCAGCAGCTCCCACCACGCCGTCAGCATGCACTCCGCGTCGGTCTCGAGGTTTGTGCGTCTTGCGACGAGGTTGAGATTCGGCATGTTCGAGCCGTGGCCGTTGAGGAGGATGATTTTCTTGAAGCCGTGGTACGCGAGCGACCTCGTGACGTCGAGGACGTGGCGCATGAACGTCTCGAAGTCGTTGTTGATCGTCCCGGGGAAGTCCATCACGTGACCCGTGTAGCCGTAGTTCACAGACGGCAAGACGAGAGCCTTCTCCGCGCGCGCCTTCGCGCCGCCGAGGGCTACCTCGGTCGAGCAGAGGATGTCGACGTCGAGCGGCAAGTGATGCCCGTGCTGTTCGACCGCTCCGCACGGAACGATGCACACCTTGCCGAGCTCGACCGCGTCCTCGATCTCGGGCCACGTGAGCTTCCAGTATCGATGCTCCGACTTCGCTCGATCGGATGTCGCCATCGTGACTTCTCCTCTATGGATTCTCTCTCGAGTCAGTTCCTTACCAAAAAACCCAGAAGACGAGGTACGCCGTCACCGCGATCACGGCGATGGCAATCGGGCCCGGCCGCAGATGGGTCGGCACGCCTTCGCGGAAGGGATGTTCGAGAAGGTGCGCCGAGCTGTCGTGGTCCGTCTTCGACCAGGTAGATGATGCCAGCGCAAGATCGCGCCGATCTTCACGTCCGCGGACGCACGTGACGATGATCATCGTCACGAACGTAAACGCGAACGACCACGGATACGCGGCCCAACGCCCCGTGAAACCGTTCGGCAGTCCGAGGTCCGCGACCTCGCGGTCCACCAGGGCGATGACGCCGTACGCCGCTCCGACAAGGAGACCCACAATTCCGCTGATCCTCGGCGCACGCGTAAAGACTCCGACGAGGTAGACCGTGAAGAGCGGCGTGACGAAGACCGGGATCAGCGTGAGGAAGGCCGTCAGCATCGACCCCTTCGATCGAATGAACGGCAGGTACGCGAAGCCGAGGGCGAGGATGACGACCGTCGCGATGCGGCTGACTCGCACGTAGTGCGCATCGTCACGATTCGGCCGAAACAAGCCGTAGATGTCTCGCGTGAAGACCGCCGAGAGCGCCGAGCCCATCGAATCGAAGGTACTGATCGCCGCCGCGATGATTCCAGCGACGACGAGGCCTCGCGTACCGTCGTCGAGAAGCACGTGCGCGAGATGCGGATAGAGCTTGTCGGGATCCTCGAACTCGGGATGCAGTGCGCGTCCGAAGATTCCCAGACTTGCCGACGCGAACATGATCGGCATGCTGATCGTCGCACCGGCGAGCGCCGCCATCTTGATGTCCCAGAGACTTCGCGCGCCCATGAGCCGCATCGTCTGGGTGTGGTTGACCGTCCAGTAGCCTCCCGCGACGAGGAGCCACGCGACCGCGATGACGAGCGGGGATTCGCTGCCGTCGTCTCCGCGATAGCTCCCCATGCGCGGCAGATCCGAAGGCCGGAGTCCGTTGTCGAGCTCCATCTTGTCGAGCGCCGTGAGCTTCTCGGTCATTCCCGACCAGCCCCCGGCCTCGTTCCACACCGCAAAGAGGATCGCCGCGACACCGAGGAGAATGATGATCGCCTGCGCGGCATCGGTGAAGACGACCGATCGAAGACCGCCCCACGCCGTGTAGATCGCCGCGAAGGTCGCGAGCACCACGATCAGCGTCCACGCAAGCGTCGCCGAGAGCCCGACGAAACCGTTCAAGAGGAGAAAGATCGACCAGATCATCAGCCCGAGCATGCTCGTGCGGTACTGGATTTGAATCAGCGCCGACAGGATGCGCGTCGTTCGCCCGAACCTCGCCTCGAGGTACTCCGCGTTCGTGTAGAGCCCCGCTCGGTAGATCACCGGAATGAACCAGAACGCGACGAAGGTGCTCGCGAGCACGGAGCCGAAGGAGTGAACCATCATGATATGAAGGCCCTCTCGATACGAGGTGCTCGTGATCGAGACGAGGTCGGCGTTGTCGACGTTCGTCGCGTACATCGAAAGACCGACCGCCCACCACGGCAGCGCGCGTCCCGCGAGGAACCACTGATCGCTCGAGCGAGTCCCGCGTGCGAGCCAGAGCCCGAGGAGGATCACGCCGACGTTGAGGACGAAGACGATGGCCCAGTCGATCTCTTTCACGTCAGTTCTTCGCGCCTCGACGGTCGTCGATCGGTTTCTTCGCCTCGATCTTGTTCTTCTCGAGCTTCACCCTGCCGACGCTCTTCTCGATGAGGACTCCCGTCGTCTGCGTCTGCGAGTCACCGCTACGTGTATCACGAATCGTATTGCCTTTGAAGATGAGACCGTGCGTCTCCCCACGAACGCGGATGCCCGCCGACGGCTCCTTCGTGCCGTTGTCCTCGATGATGTTCTCTTCGATCCGATTGCGATGCGCGGCCATGCCGAGCGTCTCGTTGCGGAAGAAGACTCCGTCGGCGCCGTTTCGCAGCACGCGATTGCGACGAAGCAGCTCGTCGCTCTGCCCGACGCGGATGCCGGGACGCGTCGACATCTTCGAGTGCATCGCGAACGGCTCTTGCGACTCGTCGGGTCGCGGTGCCGGGCCGGTGCGGTTGTCGCCTTCGGAATGTGTGTCACGAAGGAACACGAGGCTGCACGTGACGAGTAGCGCGGCAGAAAGCGAAGGTCGCGGTACGATCATGATGGCCTCCGGGGGCATGGATGCAGGTAGACTGTCGGCGAGGGACCGGTAGGTCACAGTGTAACAGCTCGGATCAGAGAAACTCTTCGAGACGTTTGTTCGATGGTGCTCATTCGTGGACTCTTCGTGTTGTTTTCGATCCAGCCGATCACGCTGCTCGCGCAAGGTTCCCTCCCCGGAACACAGGCTCTCGATTGGCCCGAGGGCGATCTGTCGCCGCGGCTCATGGACGGCGCGCACCTCTTTGCCGAGAGGATGATCTCCGAGGCTCACGGGAAACGCGCACGCCACTGGAACCACGACTTCTCCTCCCGCGAGGCGTACGAACGATCCGTCGCGCTCAACCGGCGCGACCTCCGCGAGCGTATCGGCGCGGTCGACACGCGGTAGCCCTCGCGTTTCGAGTTTTTCGGCGACGAACAGAATCCATCGCTCGTCGCCGAAACGGCCAATTACTCGATCTACCAAGTCCGATGGCCCGTCCTCGTCGGAGTCTGGGGCGAGGGCCTCCTCGCCCGGCCGAAGGGTGAGCCCATCGCGAGACTGGAATCTCGGCCAGACCTTCGACTACGCCGAGATGGCCTACCTCATCTTTCCGCGTCCCTTCATGGTCGAGCGTGGACATCACGATCGCGTCGGAAGAGACCGTTGGGTCGCCCACGAGTACGCGAAGGTGCGCTGGCTCTACGCGCAGTACGGGCTGGCGGATCGCACCGACATCACGTTCTTCCAGGGCGGGCACAGCATCCGCGGGGAGAAGACGTTCGAGTTTCTCGAGCGGCATCTCGATTGGCCGCGGCGGTGAGCGACGGGTAGCTCGGGTCTGACCGGCAAAAAACTCGCGACGGACCGGACGTCTTCCCCTCTTTCGCGCTCGTCTCCCGGTGATCCAAGACGTAAGATGGCCGCTCGGGGTCTCTACCGCGATTTGGCTTCGATGGCCGAAAGCCGAAAGCCGAAAGAGGGTTGCGCAGATGCTGAGCTCGCGAAGTTCTTGTCGTGGGAGCTGGACGAAGTCGATCATGTGTCTTCTCGCGTGCATGCTCGCCTCGCCTATCGCGTTCGGTGGGTTCATTCGGGGTGACTCGAATCAGGATGAGCTCGTCGATATCTCGGACGCGCGTTTCACGCTCGACTTTCTCTTCCTCGGCGGCGCGGATCCGGAGTGTCCGTCGGCGGCGGATACGAACGACG
>CAYZGY010000001.1:0-49835 GCA_964478085.1 uncultured Planctomycetia bacterium | reverse complement strand
GCCGTCGAGGATCCAGCCTGTTTCCTCGCGATAGCCGGCGGCGATGTGCGCGTTGACCGCGGCCGAGTCTTCGTCGGGCGCGCGACGGATCTCGAACTCTCCGTGCCGAAACGAATCCGCGTCCCTCATGCCACGGTCTTCTCTCAGGTCAAATGGCGGCGAATCGTCCGACACTGCTTCTGCACGTCGACGACATCACCGCCCGACGGCTTGCGGCGTCCGTAGAGCACGAGGTAGAGGATGCGGTGGAGGAGTCCGAAGGCACCGTCGAGCTCTTCGCTCTGTCCTCGGTAGCGCCGACCGTGCTCGACCGGGGTTTGGTGCGGTTGACGGTGGCTGCGCGTGCGTGCGAGGTCGACCTGCATGCGATGGTACTCCGCCAGGACCGCTTCACGATCGTCCTTCGGGACCCACGATCGGCTCGGTGTCGCGTCCAGGCCGAGAGGGTCGGGGACGTCTTCCTCGACTTCCTCCGCTTCCGCGTTCTCGTCGTCCTTCTTGCGCGGCCGCAAGAATGCGAACGCAGCGAGGAGAGCGGCACCTCCGCCCAGGATGACGAGGACGACGCGAACGATGGCTGCTTTGAGAAACGTGGCGGTCCGCTGCTTGTCCTCCGGAGAGACGTCGGGTGGCGGGGGCATGTCGCCGCGAGCCCTCTCCGGTCCTCTCGGAACGTTTCCTCGGCGATCGAAGAATCCGTCGGGGAATAGTCCGGCGTAGCCGTCGCCGTCTCGCTCCGGGAGGTGCTGGATGGCGAGACCTTCGGGCTCCTCCGTGCGATCGTCCTCCCGTCGCCCCGTCGTGGGGAGCGGGGCCGCCGGGCGGACTTCCCGCGGCTCGGTCTGCGCGAAAGGTTGAATCGGCTCTTCAGGATCGTCGCCGAGATCTCCCTCGCCACGGTCGAAGCCACCGGGGCGAGGATCGAACGGATCGGTCGAGAACCCACGGCGGAAGTCACCGGGACGGATTTGTGCCGCCGGCGCGAAGGCCGTCGGGTCGAGCGGAAACCAACCCTGCGTGGGAAGGTACACCTCGACCCAGCCGTGCGCATTCATGTTGCGGACGGCCCACGTCTCGCCGTCTTCCCGGTCGCAACCGACAAAGCCCACCGCGAGGCGCGTCGATACATTAGCCGCTCGCAGAAGGAGCGCCGTCGCGGTCGAGAAGTACGTGCAGTCTCCGATACGCTCATCGATGATGAACTTCTTGAGGTGATCGCCCTGCCCCTGCCACGTCGTCGCGTTCGACCGGCGGAACTTCCTCGAGTAGTGCCTGAGTAACGCCTGCACCTTGTCCTGAATGGAGCGCATGCCCGACGTGATCTGTCGCGCTTCACGCACGAGGTCGACGTGGGTGATCTCCGCCGCCGGCAGCGCGAGGTATCTCGGGTCGGGATGAGTGCCATAATCCGCCTTCCCTCTCGGAAGTATCAGACCGCCGCCGCTCATCCGTACGAGCGCGTAGTACGACGAGCCTGTTTGAAGGGGCGGGTAAGGGACGACGTCGCCGAAGGTGTTCTGCATGAAGAACCGTTCCTTCGGCCCCGAGTTGACGTCGGCTTCGCTGAGCGGTACCGAGTCCGTCGAATCTCGCGGCGTGAGCACGGGTCCGAAACGAACGGGCGCGTACGGCGAGACGAGATTGCGAAAGACCGGTCGAAGAACGTCGAAGCGGAGCCAGACCTCGGGCGCGCTGTCGTTCCAAGAGCCTCGGTTATCAGCGGAGACCGTGTAGGTCAGATTCTCGTCCCATTCGCGGCGTGCGTAGTCCGTGTCGACGGCCCAACTCGCCGAGGCTGCGTCGAAGTCGGAGAACGAGAGCACCTTCCAAAGCGTCGTCGAGTTCGGTTCGACGATCTGTCCACTTGGAAGCTCACCGGGAGGCGACTTGACGCGCACGCGAAAGACCTTGCGGGAGTCGAACCGAGGCGTCGCGAGGTCGCGCAATTGGATACGATGCGAAAACGCGATTTGACGCTCACCGCCGTTACCGTCTCCGCCCGACGGTCCGTCGAAGCTCATGCCCTCACCGTTCTGCCCGACGCCGCCGCGCATGCCGAACTGGTCGTTCGGACCGCCACTACCGCCTTCTTGGGAACCGAAGAGGCCCGACCAGCCCGCGGGGGACGGGGCCCGGTTCTGTCCGCGACCCCACGGGAACCAGTTTCGGCCGCGACCCGACGCGACGGCCTTGTCCTCGACGCGCTTGTCGAGGAGCGGGTAGAGCGCGACGTAGACCGCGCCGAAGACGAGCAGTCCCGCGAGCGCGAACATGAGTGAGAGCGAGCGGACGTTTTGGAGATTGAGACGCGCGCGCCGGACCCCGGGAAAGATGTCGTAGAGAAGGTGGCGGCACGTCGCTGAGAGTCCCATGCCGATCAGGAAGAGTGGGAGCCAGAGAAACGTCGCAGGCATGCGTTGCAAGAGTCCGAGGAGCATCACGGACGCGAGCAGGAAGTCGTGTAAGCGGTAGCTCCGCGGATGGCAGAGGAGGAAGCCACATCCCCAAGTGACGAGAACGAGAACGGCGCTCCCGGTTCGAATCGGCTGCTCGTTCGCCATCGTCAGATCGAGAATCTCCCAGCCCGCGACGAGGAGAAGCGTCACGCTGAGGACGAAGAGCAGCGACATTCCGAAGCTCAGGATGAACTCACGCGGGCGCCCGAGCCACGCCAGGAATTTCGCGATGTTGCGGGGGATGATCGCCCAAACGGCGAGCAGGGCGACGTCCCAGGTGCTCTCGTGCGCGTAGAACGGACTCCCCGTCACGAAGAGGAACGCGCTCATGATCGCGAGGCAGTCCGCGAAGAGGAGGACGATGTCGGCGCGCTTGGTCGAGGTGTACTCGTCGTAGAATAATCTCATCGGCTCGCGGCCTCTCCGCGCGACTCTCTCGAGCGCACCGTGCCCAGACCGGCAAACACCGCGCGCAGATCGGCACCTGACGAAAGGATGAAGCTGTCGAATCCGAGCGCCTGGAACCGGCGGTGGCACTCGTCCGAGTCGCTCGGCTTCAGCTCCTCCTCAGGTCGTCCCCAGACGCTCAAGAACGATCCGACGTCGAAGATGACCGTGACGACGCGCACTCCGCGCGCCCGCCAAACGCGGAGGACCGACTCGAAGCGCCGGTCGTTGAGAAGATAACGGCTGACGGTCACGACGACGGTCGTGCCTGGCGCGACCTCCCGGGCGTTGGCTTCGAGAACTTCCGGCAGTGGCTTCTTTCCGGTCGGCTTGACCCCGACCAGCACGTCGAGCACACGTTGGAACTGAACCGATCCCGAGGAAAGCGGCGTGCGCTGTTCCTCCTCTTCGCCAGCGATCAGTTGAACGCGATGTCCTCGTCCGATGGCCTTCGCTGCAAACGAGCCGGCGATCTTGACGCTGTGCTCGATACTCGAGCTTCGACCGACGCCCGTGAGCGCGAGCTTGTAGGTGTCGAGGAAGATCGTCATGTCCCCGGTCGACGTTCGAGCGAACTCACGCACGACTGGAAAGCCACGTCGTGCGGTCAGGCCCCAGTGCACGCGACGAAGAGGATCGCCGACGCGATACTCCCGAACGCTGAGGAACTCGTTCGATTCGCCGAGTGACGGACGCGTCATCTCGTCGACGACGTGCGAGACGCAATCACCGAGCTGCTCGCGCAGACGGATGTCGTGAACGCGCGGGTAGACCTTGATCTGCCGCGTCCCCTTGAGCTCCTTGCGCACCTGGAACCAGCCGAAGGGATCCGAGACGGCGACGGCGGTCGGCCCGATCGAGTACAGGCCGCGCGGCAAGAGGCAGTCGCCGATGTAGCTGCGCTCCGCGACCTCCTTGGGCGCGAGGCGGTCCGGAAAGAGCACGTCTTTCTGCGCGTGAATCTCCGGCGCGAAGATCTCGCTCACCTCAGGGAAAAAGAGCGGCAGGTTCGAGCCGTTCTCGATCTGGATGAGAATCTCGACCTCGTCCCCTTCGTAGACCGTCTGCGGCGCGTTGCGCCGAATCGTCAGCTTGCGGACGCTTCGGCGGAGGGCGCCGAGGACGACGAGCGGTACGGAGGTCAGCATCGCTCCGAATGCGATGCCGCCGGCACTCTGGTGAAAGAGTCCCGCCGCGATCGCGATGGCCCCGATCACGACGATCGGGATCGCGGAGGACGTGTTAACCCTGAATTTCAGCTGGCCGTCGGTCATGAGGCAGTGTCGGCACAGGGATCTCTCTGAGAAGGCGCGTGACGATATCTGCTTTCGAGATGCCGGTGTACTCGCGGTGCGGATCGAGCATCAGTCGGTGCGACAGGACGGAAGGCGCGACCGCTTTGACCGAGTCCGGAGGGACGAACTGCAGACCTGCGACGAACGCGTGCGCTTGCGCGGCGCGCATCAGTGCGAGGCTGCCGCGCGGGCTGATTCCGATTCGAACGTCCGGGTGTGCACGAGTCAACGCGACGAGGTCGACGATGTATCGTTGCACCTCGGCCGCGACTTGTACTTGGCGGACTTCCTTCTGAATCGCGTAGAGATCCTCGACGTCCATCACCGCTTCGAGCGAATCGATCGGATGGCCGGTCGTCTGCGACTGCAGGATGCGCACTTCCTCGTCCGCTTCTGGGTAGCCGATCTCGAGTCGCATCAAGAAGCGGTCGACTTGCGCTTCGGGCAGAGGGTACGTGCCGTCGAGTTCGATCGGGTTCTGTGTCGCGATCACGAAGAACGGATCTTCGAGCGCGTGTGTCGTGCCGTCGACGGTGACCTGGCCCTCCTCCATCGCTTCGAGCAGGGCCGACTGCGTGCGCGGCGACGTTCGGTTGATCTCGTCGGCGAGGAGGACCTGCGTGAAGACCGGACCGGGGTGGAACTCGAACTGATGGCGCTCGGGGTGATAGACCGACACGCCCGTCACGTCGCTCGGAAGCAGATCGGGCGTGAACTGAATGCGCCGGAAGCTCGCGTGAAGCGATTCGGCGAACGCGCGCGCGAGCATCGTCTTTCCGAGACCGGGCGCATCTTCGATCAGCACGTGACCGCGAGCCAAGAGGGCCGTCAGTGCCATTCGAACCACTTCGTCTTTGCCGAAAATTACGCTACGAACATTGTCGTAGAGGCGCTGGAGCTTTTCTTGCAAGTTGCTTGCTGCCTGTCGTTCCGGACGTGAATCTCGAATGGCGGTAGGGTCCCCATACTGTAGTCGCGCCCGTGGGGCGTCGCAAGCAGCTCAACCGCGCTTCCAGGTCCGAATACGAATCTCTTCGTCTTGATTCGAGCGAATCGCGCGCAAGCTTCCACGCAATAGGCGACCGAGCTCGCGAGTCGGCGTAAGCTCCTGGCCGACGATGAGGACGCGATTCTCGTACTCGTCGAACGTGATGACGACGGCGTCACGAAACGGCGTCGCGATGCGGTCGATCAGCGCGTTCCACGAAGTGCCGGGCCACGGAAGGAGGTTGATGACGACGACACCGCGCGGGGTGACCTTCTCGAACATGCGGTGGGGGAGCATATCGATGCAGATCCACGGTTTGATGGCGCCTTGCTCGGGTTCGCTCTCCGAGAGATCTTCGAGGATGCAGTCGTAAGGCTTCTTCCTCTTGCCGAGCCACTCGTACGCTTCGGCTTGCGTCGTGGTGACCTTGCCGGCCCAACTCGCACAGAGCTCGCGGAAGAGGGGCTCACCGTCGGGCGAAAGGTCGACGCCGTCGATCGCGTGCTCGCCTCCCATCGCACGCAGGGGAGGGACGACGCCACCGGCACTGAACCCGAGCACCGCGACGCGAGGTCCCGGAGAGAGAGCGTGAATCGCTGCGGAGAGCACGTCGAAGAGACCGTTGGTCGGCCCCGGCTCGTGCAGAACTTCGCTCAGGACGATCTCTCCATCGACGATCATGGTCCGGCGAGGGCCGCGGACGACTTTCACGCGTCTCTCCTGCTCTGCTTTGGAAGTCGAACATTCGGGAAGGGTTCGGGGCGGGAAAGGTTCGATTCCCGCCGAGGGTCCGCCAGTAAAGCACGGCCCCGGCGGCGAAACCAGAGCCGAATGGAGTATCGGAACGGTAGCGAAACCGAGCGCCGTTGCGGGATCCCCGAGTTCGCCTTATGATCGACAGGTGACGGAGGATTTGAGACCTTTCGCCAGCTTTCTGCTGCGGCACCGTATCTTCCTCCGTGGACCGCGTCAGTGATCACGCCTCGATTCTCAGCGTGTCAGGAACACGCTTCCGGCCGAGCCGCGATCCCTTCCTTGCCACGACGAAAGCTACGGCGCCTCGCGACGAAGTCTGACGAAACGCCTGGGTTATCACGGGGAGTCGTACGGCTTCCCCCAGCGCGACCTGTGAACGCTTGTCGGACGCGGCAAGACGTCGCTTGTCCTATTGCTCGACGCTGGAATTTCGGCTGAGGAAGCCATGAGTAAGCCTCACTCCATTCTGTTCACCGCGCTCAGTGTTCTGGTGGTGGCGTTCACACCGTCCGCCTCGGTGGCGGCCGATCCCGCCGATCCGACGGCCACTTGGTTCCGTCTCGGAGACGTCAACGACGACGGTCACGTGCAAGTCGCTGACGCCATCTTCCTGCTGCGGTTTCTGTTCCTCGGCGGTGATCCTCCAGGATGTGAAGCTGCGGCGGACGTCAACGAGGATGGCGACATCGGTCTGGCTGACGCGACGACTCTTCTTCACGCGATCACGGTCGGGGTCGGCGGTTTCACGACCACGTGCGTCTGCCACGACCCGGGTGTGCAGCCTCTGAGTTGCGACTCGGTCGACCCGATGCTGTGCCCCGACACGCCGCCGCCATGCTGCGACGAGGACGCGCGCTATCGGCTCGCGTTCGACGGGGTCGATCGATTCTCCGGAACGCCCGGAGGGACCGCTCGATTCTTGCAGACCGTGACACTCGAGGTCCCTGATCCCAGTGAGGTGCAGGGGTTCTCACTGAGCGTCCTTCCGACTCCGCAGAGCGCCTGCTCGATCACGGGATCGGATTTCACCGGCACCGTCTCGGAAACGGCTGCGTTCAAGTTTGCCGATGTCGGAACGGACGAATCAGGAGTGGCCGCGGGTCACGTCGCCGCCGTCGTTTTCGATTTCACCTTGCTGACGGGCCTGGGCTCAGGGCTGCCCGATCCGCATGAGCTGATCGTCCTCGAGCTCGAGTCGCCCGTCCCCTCGGAAGGAGAGCCGTGCGTGATCTGCGAGCTCGAGTTCGTCGACGGCCTGCTCGGTCCCGGAGGAGTCGTGCCGGTCGACAATCTCGTCACCGACGACAGCACTCCCGCGAAACCGTCCGTCTCGGCTACGAGCATCGACGTTTGCCCCATCGTGATCCAGTCGCTTCATCCTGACGATCCGAGGAGCGTCCGCATCTGCCCGGGACCGCCGGATCGTCAAACGAAAGATCTGCTCGGCTTCACTGCGACGACGGGACAGGTAGCCGTGCTCGACATCCAGGGCACTCTGCCCGATGACGAGAACGCGGTTTACGTTCGATTCGGAGCTTACCCTGAGCCGGGCATCTACGACTACGCGGCTGACCTGCGCGGAACGTCGGCACAGCGTCTCGTCATTCCGTTCACGCGTGCGGGGACTTACTACGTCCGTCCGGTGACGAACTTCATTAAGGCCGCCAAGAGCGAGATTCTCGTCGAGTTGACGTTCCCCTCGATCACGCTGTCCGGCATGAGTGTCGACTCCGTCGGGCAGTCGGAGACGGGCTGCATCCACACGCGAGTCTTCGGCGGCGGCTTCTCGGACGATACGATCTTCGCGCTTCAGGAGGAGGGTGGTCCTGCTCGCTTCGTCGCCGACGCTGTCGAGTCGCGGGTGATCTCCTCGGGAGAGGCGCTTCTCGAGTTTCACATGGCCGGTGCGGGCAAGGCCTTGTACTCGCTGACCGCGAAGAAGCCCGGCGCGGCCGGCGTGTTCATCAAGAACGCGTTCCAGGTCTTCGCCGACACAGATTCCGAGCGCGCACGCCTCGACGTTCGACTCGACGTGAACGACCGCGTGCGCATGAATCGCGTGCGCAGCCTCGTCGTTCGGTGGGAGAATCCGGGCGACCAGGAGATCCGCTCCTCGCTCCTTCGCTTGCGAACAGATCCCGGAGTGAAGCTTCGTCTGGAAAGCCAGGCCGAGTTCGGAGACAACGTTCTCGAGTTTCTTGCCGCGGATCCGCACGGGGTTCCTGGTTTCGTCGGCCCGCACGAGTCTGGCGAGGTCCGGGTGTACTTCGAGGTTCAGACGGATCACGAAGAGAATTCGACGGTGGACTTTCACGTCGACGTGCTGAGCCCGAATCGACGCGACGAGATCTGCTGGGACAACGTCGATGACGACTGTGACGGCGCTCTCGCTCCTCCGTCCGGCCTCGCGAACTTCGACTGGGAGCGAGTGCGACAGGTTCTTCGCGCCGAGCGCGACGAAGAGACTCCGCTCTCGAGCTTCTTCTTCGGAAGCCTTTGGAGAAACTACCCGAGCAAGCTGGCCGAGTTCGCCGATTCGGTCGCTCTCCGCGGCGGGGATCCGGCCTCGGTGGTCGACGCGCTCGAGCTTCTTCTCCTGCTCGCCGACGGTCAGTCTACGGCCGGAGTCTTCGGAACGCTTCGACAGGAAGACGGCAGCCCGATCGTCGGCGAGACGGTCTTCGCGATCGATTCGGATGGTGTCGCGGGCTGCGCGACGACGAACGAGCGCGGCTTCTTCTTCGTCGATGGTCTAGCGGGAGAGGCGGAGTACACGATCGATCTCGAGCACTTCTCAGTGGAGGTCGATCCCCTCTTCGTCGAAGCCGGCGACGCTCGCTCGTTTCTCGACGTGCTCGCGGCGCCGAGAAACGAGCCTCAGTCGCTCGACTGCACGCCGAATCCGAGGCCGATCGATCTCGACGGCACGATCGCTGCGCCTGACGAGCTCTACTCGATCGCGGCGGGGCGTCAGGTGACGCTGATTCGCCCCATCGATCCGAACGAGAAGAACGGACCGAAGGGCCAAGGCGAGGGAGATCTCGGTTTCTGGGTGCCGCCCGTCGAGCCCATCGCGTACGAGATTCAGTTTGAGAACTGCGACCCCGACAAGCCGAACTGCCCGCCCGCAGGTCAGGTCATCGGAAACCCCGGTGATCAGGATATCGGCACGGCTGTTCAGGTCGCGACGATCACCGACGTTCTGCCGCCTCAGCTCGACCCGACGACGGTCAAGTTCGGAGCGGTCGGCGTCGGCAACCACATTCAGATGAATCTGACCCCGAAGTCGGAGATTCCGTTCTCCGGGAGCGGTCCTGCGCCCCTCTGTCCAGACGGCTACGGCGGATTCGCGACGTACCCGCTCGACGAGGATCTTGGCCTGACGCTCGCCGTCGAGTCGACCGTCGACTTCTCGACGCGAACGATCGAGTGGGTGTTCTCGACGCTCGACGCGACGGGCAAGGTCGTCGACGCCGCGCAGTTCGATGACGCGGGCTTTCTTCCGCCGAACGCGCTTCCGCCCGAGGGCGAGGCGTGGGTCAAATTCTCGGTGCAGCCGTTCGCCGGCCTCGCCGAGGGAACGGGTATCGTCAACCGCGCGACGATTCAGTTCGACGACGAGCAGAGCTTGCAGACGAGCCCGGCGAACAACCAGATCATCCGTTCGGGCTTCGAGCTACCGAAGCCGATTCCTCGACGACCGGAGCCGCGACTCGACCGAGTGGTCGATCTCGACGTCTCTCTCCACTGGGAGTACGAGTTCGGCGACGCCGTGTTCGATGTCTTCCTTTTCAAGGACGGCGAGGAGATGCCCGAGAATCCGACCGCGAAGAACATCACGGGTCGAAGCTTCACTCCGCCGCTCGGTCTCGAGCCGGCGACGGTCTTTCGCTGGAGAGTGGTCGCCAGGCTCGGCCCCCTTTCCGTGATCTCCGATGAGGGCTTCTTTCTGACCGACGGTGGCAGCGGACTCTTCGTGCGTGGCGACTCGAACGGCGATGGAGGTGTCGACATCTCCGATCCCATCTCGCTCCTTAACTACCAGTTCCTCGGTGGCCCGGCGCCGCTCTGCCGGGATTCGGCGGACGCGAACGATGACGAGAAGCTCGATATCGCCGACGGCGTGTCACTCCTCGTCTACCTCTTCCAGCAAGGGGCTCCGCCGCCTGATCCGTCACCGTCCGCGACGAATTGGAGCGCGCGACTCGGTCTCGCCGATTGTGGTGTCGATCCGACGACGCTCGACAACGGTCTCGAGTGCGGCTTCTTCCGTCCTTGTCACGGTGCGGCTCCTCAGTGAGAGGCCGTCGGAGGCAAGCTGCCGTCCGCGAACGAGTGTGTGAAGCGCCAGTGAAAGGAGAGGCCGGCGAGCACGGCGATGTGGAAAAGCTCGTGCGGCCCGATGACTCCAGGAATCAGGGTCGGCTCGCGTAGAAACTCGAGCACGCCGCCCGCCGTGTAGAAGACCGCTCCCCAGAGCATCGGCTTGATGAACGTGAAGCCGTAGCGGCGCCACAGCATCACCGCGGAGCCGAGCCCGACCCAGCCGAGCCCGACGTAGAGCGAAAGGCCGAGCGCCTCGGGGACGCTGTCGAAGAAGATCGTCTTCAGCGTCAGTCCCGTGATCGCTGCCGCCCAGATCAAGAGGAGCATTCCCCAACGTGCGATTCCCGTGAACAGAATCGTGTGAGCTGCGGTGAAAGTTCCCGCGATGAGGACGAAGATCGCCGCGTGGTCGAGTCTCTGCAGGACTGCCCGACCTGCGCCGCCGGTCGAAAGCAGGTGATAGACGCCACTCAACGCGAGCTGATGGACGCACGCGAAGGCGAAGACGAAGAGCGAGAAACGTCGCGCTCGACTCCCGCGTCCTCGACGCACGAGAAAGAAGCCGAGAACGAGAAAGATTCCGGCTCCGAGGAGGTGCGTGAAGCAGCTGAAGGGCTCGGCAAAGCCCGGAATGGCGTAGATGTCGGTCTCGGCGAAGATCGGGCGTACTCCTCTCTCTCGGGCTCGCGGGCCCATCGGTAGGACGTGTATAATGACGCGACGATCGGTCGTGTCCAGAATCCGTCGAGATCCCTATCGAGATCTTCCTGCAGCCATGTCGCGATTCCTTCCGGCGCTACTTCCGGCGCTACTTCCGGCGCTACTTCCGGCCGTCGCGGTCACCTCGAGCGCCATCACTTCGAGTTTGAGCGCCGCCGAGCCCGAGTACGTCCCGAAGAAGATCGAGTTCCAGAGAGACGTCCGCCGGATCCTCTCGGACAAGTGCTTCGCTTGCCACGGCCCGGACGAGGCCGAGCGCAAGGCGCGACTTCGTCTCGACACCGAGGAGGGGATTCACAAGAAGCGTCGTCGCCCGACTGTGACGAAGGGCAAGCCCGACGCGAGCGAGCTCTACCTTCGGATCATCACCGAAGATGAGGACGACCGCATGCCGCCGGCCGACAGCGGCAAGACTCTGACGAAGCGTGAGGTCGAGATCCTCAAGCGTTGGATCGAGCAGGGCGCCGAGTGGCAGAAGCATTGGTCGTACGTTTCGCCGTCGCGACCGAAGGTCCCCATGGCCGATTCGAACGACGCGTCGAAACACCCGATCGACCGGTTCCTCGCGAAGGGCCAGAGCGAGGCGGGTGTCGAGCCGATGCCCGCGGCGGATCGAGCGACGCTGATCCGTCGAGTCTCGCTCGACCTCATCGGAGTCCCGCCGACCCCCGAAGAGGTCACGGCGTTCGCCAATGATCGCTCCCCGAAGGCGTTCGAGGCTGTCGTCGATCGACTTCTCGCGTCGAAGCATTACGGCGAGCGTATCGGCCTCTACTGGCTCGACCTCGCGCGCTACGCGGATTCGGTCGGGTATCACAAGGACTCGCACCAAAACGTCTGGCTCTACCGCGATTGGGTGATCCAGGCCTTCAACGACAACAAGCCCTTCGATCAGTTCGTCGTCGAGCAGCTCGCGGGCGATATCATCGCCGACGCCGCGCGTGCGGGGCTCGAGCACGAGGCCTACTCTTGGCGCATCGCGTCGGGATTCAACCGCTTGAACCAGACGACGAGCGAAGGAGGTGCGCAGGCGGGGGAGTACATCGTCAAGTACGCGTCCGACCGGGTCCGCAACACCGCGGCGATCTTCCTCGGCTCGACGATGGGCTGCGCCGAGTGTCACGACCACAAGTTCGACCCGTTCACGATGCGTGACTTCTACAGCTTCGCGGCGTTCTTCGCCGACATCGACGAGCGTGGTGTCGGTCGACCCGCCGAGACGGCGATGCCTTCGCGTTCACAACTCGTCAAGTGGAAGGAGATTGACACGGAGCTCGATCGTCTTCGTCAGATGTCCCCCGAGCCGGAAGCGCAGATCGCCGAGCTCGAAAAGCAGCGCAAAGAGGTCACCGACGCGAAGAAGTGGGCCAAGACGCTCATCTCGAAGCGTAAGAAGCCTCGCGAGACACGCATCCTTCCTCGCGGCAATTGGATGGACAAGTCGGGCGCGGTCGTCGAGCCCGCCATTCCGGCTTTCCTCGGCAAGCTCGAGGGGGAGGGGCGTCCCGATCGACTCTCGCTCGCGTATTGGATCATCCGTCGTGACAACCCTCTCACGGCGCGTGTCTTCGTCAATCGACTCTGGAAGCTCTACTTCGGCAAGGGCATCAGCCGCGTGCTCGACGATGTCGGCTCGCAGGGAGAATGGCCGACGCACCCCGAGCTGCTCGACTGGCTGGCTGTCGAGTTCGTCGAGAGCGACTGGAACGTGAAGCACATGATCCGACTGATCGTGCTGAGCGACGCCTATCAGCGCAGCTCGCAGGCTAGTGACGCGCTTCGCGCGAAGGATCCGCTCAATCAGCTCTTCGCGCGGCAGGCGAGCTTCCGCCTCACGGCCGAGCTCGTGCGTGACAATGCGCTCGCGATCAGCGGATTGCTCTCGCCGAAGATGGGCGGTCGCAGCGTCAAGCCGTACCAGCCAGCGAACTACTGGTACCGACTCTACCACCAGGGAAAGTACGTCCAGGATCGCGGCGAGGATCTCTACCGCCGTGGCGTTTACACGTACTGGCGTCGGAGCTACTGGCACCCGAGCCTGCAGGCGTTCGACGCGCCGTCGCGCGAGGAGTGTGTCGCCGAGCGGCCGCGATCGAACACGCCGCAGCAGTCGCTCGTTCTTCTCAACGACCCGACCTACGTCGAGGCGGCGCGTGTCTTCGCGGCGATGATCATCGCGAACGGTGGCGAAGCGGCGAAGGAGCGGATTCGTTGGGCCTTCCGTCGTGCGCTCGCACGTCTGCCGTCGGAGTCGGATCTCGGCGTCTTGCTCGAGGTTCAGAAGAGCCAGGCTGCGCGTTACGCGAAGGACGAAAAGGCCGCGAAGGAGCTTCTCAGCGTCGGCGAATCGCCGAACCCCGAGCGCGTGTCCGCGGCGGAGCTCGCGTCGTGGACTTCGGTCGCGCGCGTGCTGCTCAATCTTCACGAGACGATCACGAGAAACTGAGATCGATGAACCTGACTCACGAAAACGCACAGCTTCACTCTTCGCGCCGAGCTTTCTTGCGCGGGGCCGCAGGTGGAGTCGGAATCGCTGCGTTGGCAACGATGCTCTCCGAGTCTGTGACTTCGAGGTCGGTCGCCTCGGCGGCTGGAGTCGTCACGCCGCTCCATTTTCAGCCGCGTGCGCAGCGCGTCATCTTTTTATGCATGGGCGGTGGTCCGTCTCACCTCGAGACCTTCGACGCCAAGCCGAAGCTCGCCGAGCTCGCCGGCAAGCCGATGCCGGCGTCGTACACGAAGGGCAAGCCGATCGCGCAGCTGCAGGGCAAGAAGCTCACGTGCATGCCGCCGCAGTACCCGTTCGCGCGCTACGGGCAGTCGGGTCAGCAGATCAGCAGCGTCCTCCCGCACATGCAGGAGATCGCGGACGACATCTGTATCGTTCGCTCGATGAAGACCGAGGCGATCAACCACGACCCCGCGCACACGTTCATGAACACGGGGACGACGATCAGCGGTCGTCCGGCGATGGGATCGTGGTTGCTCTACGGTCTCGGCAGCGAGGGGGCGAATTTGCCCGGCTTCATCGTCATGACGTCGCTCGGCGGTGGCCAAAGCCAGCCGATCTCGTCGCGTCAGTGGCACAGCGGGTTCCTTCCGGGGGAGCACCAAGGCGTTCACTTCCACTCGTCGGGAGATGCCGTTCTCTACCTGAAGAATCCAGCCGGTGTCGCGAAGAAGGACCAGCGAGATGTCATCGACGCCGTTCAGAAGCTCAACCGAGAACGAAACGCGGTCGTCAACGATCCCGAGATCGCCGCGCGCATCAGCCAGTACGAGCTGGCCTTCAAGATGCAGGCGAGTGTGCCGGACTTGATGGATCTCTCCGACGAGAGCCAGGCGACTCTCGATATGTACGGCACGAAGGGCGCTGACGGCACGTTCGCCGGCAACTGTCTCCTCGCGAGACGACTCGCCGAGCGTGGCGTGAGGTTTATCCAGCTCTATCACCGCGGCTGGGATCACCACAGCGGAATCAAGCCCGGCATCGTGAAGACCGCCGAGCACGTCGACCGCGGCACGACGGCGCTCATCAAGGATCTCAAGCAGCGCGGCATGCTCGACGATACGCTCGTGATCTGGGGCGGAGAGTTCGGCCGCACGCCGATGGCGCAGGGCTCGGGTCGCGATCACCACATCCAGGGGTTCACGATGTGGCTCGCGGGTGGTGGCGTGAAGAGCGGGATCACGTACGGAGCGACCGACGAACTCGGTTACGCGTCCGTCGAGAACGTCGTCCACGTCCACGACCTGCACGCGACGCTGCTCCACCTCCTCGGCATCGACCACAAGAAGCTGACGTACAGGTTCCGCGGACGAGAGTTCCGACTGACGGACGTGCACGGAAACGTGGTGCACGACATCCTGGCATAGCTCACTTTCACCGAACGAAGGAGCTCCCCCGATGAAGCTCGATCGACGCAAGATCGTCACTCTCCTCGGCGTAGCGCTTCTTTCCGTCTCGAGTCTCTCCGGCGACGGCGCCTCCTTCGAGACGCGGCGAGCGAAGGCCGTCGAGAAGATCTACCGGACCTCCGTTGCCAAGATCGAGGCCGACGTCGAAAAGAAGATGCGAGTCGTCCTCGACAAGCACGTCAAGCAGCTCGCGTCGGCCCTGCGCAGTGCGCGCAAGGCGAAGAACGACGACGAGGTCGAGCGCATTCTCGCGGTCATGGAACAGTCGCGCATCGACATGAAGAACCCGCTCGCAGCGTTCCGGAGCCTCTCGAAAGCGGAGAAGGGGCCCGACGGAGTCACCTTCACAGGCGGCAGCGGCGCGTCGATCGACAAGGCGATCGTCATCAACGGCGCCAACGGATCAGCCGGAGCGGTCGCGGCCCAGCGCGTGTATCTCGACAAGCACTGGGCGAGCCATCAAAAGACGGGCCAGGCGTTGCTCTCGAAGGAGCGCAAGTACGATGAGATCCACCTCCGGGCTCCCGACGGCACGAAGACGAAGATCTACTTCGACATCACGACTTGCTTCGGCGCGGAGAAATGATCGGCGCGTCCACACGCATGAAGAGCTCGTGTTAGCGCTCTTCGTTTCGCCACGACGAGAGCGATTCTCGAAGATTGAGGATGAGCGCGTTCTCGTCACGCTCGAACACGCGTGAAAGAGACTGCTCGAGCCGCTCGACCGTGAGAATCGGGAGAAGTGGACTTCGCGCTCCGAGCTCGTAAGCGTCGTCGTCTCCGAGTTCGTAGATCTCGACGCGCTCGCCGTCCGTTCGCCAAAACTCGGGGACACCGAGTTCCGCGTAGAGGCGCTTCTTATTGATCGAGCTTCGGGTGATGTCGACCTCGATGACAAGATCCTGTGGCGGATGAAAGACCGGATCGTAGGTGCGGTTTTCCCGAATTTCAGGGGCGTGTGTGACGTAGAAGCCGGCGTCAGGCTCCGTGCCTCGCTCGTGCTCTTGTGCCGGTGACATGATTTCGAGGACGTCTCCGTCATAGGCGACTCGAGACCCTCCTTGATCACCACGTTCGGCGAGCAAACGCTCGAACGTCGACCAGCTGATCCCATGCAGGATCACGCGCTGTTCGGCAGCTAGAGAGGTGGCTTTCATCCGCTGCCCGTTCGTGAACTTTGGACGGACTCGGTCGGGGTGGATGCAACCGGCAGATTGCATCTTGGCGCGCGTCTCTCATGCCCGCCACTCGAGTGGCCTATCGCTCAAAGCCCGACCACCAGCCGGATGCCCTGGTCGAAGTCCGCGTGGTCCGGTCGCGCACCGAATCGAGTGGCGGCTTCGGCGCGGTAGAGGTCGGAGGTCCACCAATTGGCGCCGCGGTAGGCGGCGTGGGTGGGGATGGTG
The DNA here is from genome assembly GCA_964478085.1 of uncultured Planctomycetia bacterium. GTDB lineage: Bacteria > Planctomycetota > UBA8108 > UBA8108 > UBA8108 > CAYMLL01. The sequence continues at coordinate 33,523 of CAYZGY010000001.1, read as the reverse complement.
CGGCCGCTGCTCGGCTCGTCCATCGATCCGGCGAGGTCGCGGATGCCGTAGACGCTCTCGTCCATGGGACAGACGCCGATCGCGTCGGGGCGATTGTTCGTTTTTGTCGCGCTGAGCGCCCAGCGCGCGTAGCTCCAGACGAGGCGGTTTCCCCAGACGTAGCGTCGACCGTCGGCACCGCGTGCTGCTTTTTCCCACTCGTCGTCGGTCGGGATGCGGAAGGTCCAGCTGCGTGTTCCGTTCGCGGCCGCATCGGCTTGGCTCTGTTGCGTGCGCCAGTGCGCGTACTCGACCGCTGCTCGCATCGAGACGCCGAAGACGGGCCAGTCGAGAGGGAAGTCATTCTCACCGACACCCCAGGATCCGTCGTCACTTCGGACGAGCCTGAGCTGGCTTCGCGAAGATGGGACGAGCAGGATGCGCTCGTCCTCCTCCGGCTTGGCGTGGCGCCACTGCGGGTGATCCCAGTTGGCCGCGGGCCCCGCTCTTCCCTTCTCGTCGATTCGCGCGCGCACCTCGGGATCGTTGAGGAACTCGAGGTACTCACCGAGCGTCACCTCGCACCGATCCATCGCGAAGGCGGGCACCTCGCGAACTTCGTGCGGAATCTGTTGGCGAAAACCCGAGTCGAAGCCGCCGAGCTCCGCCGGACCCGCGGGGACGTGGACGAAGTTCTCGGGAAGCTCGGTGACGAGATTCACTTCGATCTCGGACGAAGGCCCCGGAAGCGAGAGCGGGACACGCGCCGTGACGTGCCCGTCGAGCCGAAAGACGAGCAGGTAGCTGCCGACCGATAGATGCTGCGGGGGCAACGGCGTCTCGCCGAGTCGATTCCCGTCGCTCAGCTCGATCGGGGAGCCCTCGAAGATGAAGCCGAACTGGACGCGGAAGTTGACGACCTCGCCCTCGTTCCACGTTTCGGCCCAGCGGAGCGGGTTGGAATCGTCTTCGTCCTCGCGCGTCGGAAAGGGGGTCCACGAAAGAGCGAGTGTCGTGCCGTCGCGCTCGATCTCGATCGGCACAGACTGATCGACGCGAACGGTTCGCAAGGCCTCGGCGACCTGCGTCCGAGAGTTGACCGAGCGTCGACTCACCTTCGTGACGCGGTCGCCGCCGTTCCGCTTAGCGTAGCCCGCCAACAGGTACAAGAGCAACACCAAGGACGTGACATGCTCGACACGGAGAATCATCCGTTCGAGAAGCTCGCTCTCCGTCTTGGACGCGTCCGCGCTCGGGTGGAACGGGATCGGGACGAGACGGTTCTCGCTCTCGACGAAGCGAAAGAGAAGGACTTCCGCGCCGATCGGCGTCGTTCGGATCGGAATCGCGTCTGGGGAGGTGACCTCGCCTTCCTCGACAAAGAAAGCCCGTGCTTGCTTCGCCGTGCCGACTCCGTCGAACGAGCGCGTGGTCGCCTGCTCGAATCGCAGCTGGATGAGCTCGGCGAGCGCCGCGTTCGCGTCGGCACGGAGCGTGTCGTCCGGAGCCCGCGTGATTGCCGCGTTGAGAAGGCCTGTCGCTGACGAGAACTTCGCGTCCGCGTCCGCCTCGAGCTTCTCGCGTGCACGATGTCGTCCGAGTCGCCGTTGCTCTTCGGGATGCCAGGGTGGGTACCAAGTGAGCTTGTTCGAGCGGCGTTCATGGACGAGAACCTCGGTCGCGTCGGCATGCTCGGGGATCGTGTCGCGGACGAGCACTCGGTAGGCCGCGAGGACTTCCGTTCCTTGTGCGATGAGCGATTCCGTCTCTTCGCGTTGAACTCTCTCGGCCTCGATCTTCGAGTTGCGCCAGACGATAGACGTGGTCGCCGCGATCGCCACGAGCGCGAATGCCGCGGTGACAAGATTTCGCCGATGCCGCCTGACGAACTTGCGACATCGATACGAGACCGATGGCGGCCCCGCGAGTACCGGCTCCTCCCTGAGGTGACGCCAAACGTCTGCAGCGAGCTCCGACGCGCTCGAGTATCGTCGCGTGCGATCCTTGTCGAGCGCCTTCATCGTGATCCAGTCGAGATCACCGGAAACTTCGCGAACGAGCGATCGAATCGCCGTTCCATGTCGCTGGGCGACCACGGACGAATCTTCGCCCATGCTGCTGAGCTTCGTGCTCGGCTTCGGCGGCTCGACCTCACGGATCTTGCGTTGGATCTCCTCGTAGCCCGCGCTGCGCAGCGTCTTCGAGTCGAAGGGGAGCGCGCCGGCGATGAGCTCGTAGAGAAGGACGCCGAGCGAGTAGATGTCCGTGCGCGTGTCGACGTCGGTCGCGTCCATCGTCGCTTGCTCGGGACTCATGTACTCGGGCGTGCCGACGATCTGACCGTACTGCGTGAAGACGGTTCGTTCGGTGAGTCGCTGATTGAGCGACCGCGCGACGCCGAAGTCGATGATCTTGACGACGCGACGATCGCCGTCGAAGGTCACGAGGACGTTCGAGGGCTTGAGGTCGCGGTGGACGATGCCTTTTTGATGCGCGTGCTGAACGCCTTCGCAGATCTGGGTGAACAGCTCGAGACGATCGCGCGTCCGAAGCTGCTGCTGATCGCAGAACTTCGTCACCGGGACGCCCTGGACGAGCTCCATGACGAAGAAAGGACGGCCGTCCGGCGCCGTCCCCGCGTCGAGCACCTTCGCGATGTTCGTGTGGTTCATCAGCGCCAGGGCCTGGCGCTCACTCTCGAACCGCGCGAGCACCTCGCGCGTGTCCATGCCGAGCTTGACGAGCTTGAGCGCAACGCGCCGCTCGATCGGCTCTTTCTGGGACGCGAGGTAGACGACGCCCATGCCGCCCTCGCCGAGAACGGAGAGCAGCTTGTACGGGCCGATCGACTCGTGGGGAATCTCGGGGACGGCGACACCGGGGGACGCGTAGCTCATCGCGTCGTGCGAGGTGTCGGATGCGGACCGTGGGCCCACCGCGGAGCTCAGCCGCTCGAACTCTCGGGCGATGAGGGTCTCGAAGCCCGGAAAGCGCTGCTGGTACTCCTTGAGCGGCCGATCGCGACCCGCGGCGCGATCTTCCAGGAAGAGCTGGAGGAACGCGTTCGCTACGCCTGGTGATTCTTGGTCGCGCGGGTCGGTCATCGATCGTCGACGCTCGGTTTCGGTCGGTCTCTTCTCTGCAGTAGGTCCGGACGGTATTCTATAACGAACTTTTCGGGAGATTGAGATGACAGCCGACAGTTCGCCCGAAGATCGCGAGGCTCTGACGTCTTTTCACGTCCGACGGGCGCGAAAGGGCGATACGAGCAGTCTGTCTTGGGTGGTCGAGCGGCTCTCTCCCATGCTGCTCGCCAACGCTCGCTACCGTCTCGGAAAGGTGCTCGGGGGGCTCTACGACCCCGAAGATCTCGTCAACGACGTCTGGCTCGTCGCGCTTCCCAAGCTGCCCGAGCTACCGGCTCGGGACGAGCGCTACACTCCCGTGCTTCTCAAGTTCCTCTCGACGACGCTCGTCTACCGCGTCAACAACCTCGTCGAGAAGCACATTCGGGGCAAGCCGAAGCGCGAGGGCGGGGGAGGTCGTCCCGGCGATACCACATCGTCGGACCCCGTCGACCGCCTCGCCGACGAGCGCACGGGCGTCGTCAGCCGGCTCGTCCGCCAGGAAGCCGGCGACACGGCGCACGGACTCCTCGAGAAGCTCGAGGAGAAGGACCGCGAGATCGTCATTCTCCGCGGGATCGAGGGGCAGTCTTACAAGGAGATCGGGGTGGTTCTCCAGCGAGACCCGAAGGTGCTCGCGGTCCAGTATCAGCGGGCGCTTCAGAAGCTGCGGGACAAGCTTCCGGGGTCGATTTTCGAGGAGCTCGAGCGCGATTAGCGTTCGTTGAACCCTCCGAAACCCCGCTATTTTCACGCTTTCGGGCGCCGCCGAGGAATTCCCGCCTTTTTTCCCACTCCACCGTTATCTCCCGGACTCCCGACACACTGGCTCCTTGGTCGCGAGACGGGCCCGGCCGGACCGCAGGCGACCAACACGACGTCCCCCCCAACCGCAAAGCCTCAAGGAGTCACCCATGTCCCGCCCCAAGAGCCCCTCTGACCTCGTCAGCTTGCGCACGACGCGCTGCTGTATCTGGACTCTTCTCTTCCTCTTCACGGCGAGCGTCCTGACCTTCGCACAGGACGGCGTCGACCCGGTAGACCCTGCTGATCCTGATCCCGCCGAACCGAGGGGCGGATCGATCTCCGGTAAAATCTTCGACGACGTGAACGGCAACGGACAGGTCGACGTCGGCGAAGCGATGCTCTGCAGCGTTCTCGTCGAGGCCCACTCGCCGCTCGACACACGCACGACAGTCACCGACGAGCGTGGCCATTTCCAGTTCGACGGCCTCGAGCTCGACGAGACCTACTACGTGCAGGTCGGTCAGGACACCGAGGGCGTGCCGATCTCGCCCCCCACGGGTGGCCACTCGGTTCACCTCGTCGAAGGCCGCAAGTTCACGGCCCTCGACTTCGCGATTGCGGTGAAGTGTCCGCGACAGCATCGCGAGCAGAAGACGCACAAGGCCGGCGCCAACGACAACTTCGCCCTTGGCAACAACGAGCCGGCGAGCCCGGGAAGCGCGATGCAGCAAGCGCGCCCCGGCTGCGAAGGTCGTTGGAGCGACTTCGACAACCCGAAGTGCGACACCTGCTTCGGCCACACGTTTACGAACATCAAGCCGCGCGACTGCTACGTCCTCGGTGCTCGTCTGACGATCCGTATGCGTGCGAACCACGGCTGCTTCGGTCTCTCGCACAACGACACGCTTTCGCTCGGTAGCAACGGAAACACCTCGTGGGGCAAGAACATCGGCTCGCTCGTCGGTAGCCCCTGGACCGCCGGAAGCGACCAGACGATCACTCTCAATCTCGCAGCGCTCCCCGGTCCCGGATCGACGACGGTCAACATGATCTCGGCGCTCCAGTCGGGCTCGCTCGACGTCTTCGTGCAGGACGACACCGCGGTCGATTACATGGAGCTGACGGTCACCTACTGTTGCCGTCCGGAGTTCAGCGGTCACAAGTTCGAGGACGCGAACGGCAATGGCGTCTGGGACAGTGGCGAGCAGCCGGTCGCTGGCTGGGTCATCAACATCGTTCCGCCGAACAACCTCGGCGTCTCGGTCCTCACGGACGCCAACGGCTACTGGAGCTACCAGGCGACTCTCGCGGGCACCTACAACATCTGGGAAGGCTCGCAGGCCGGTTGGGTGCAGACCGCTCCTTCGACCGGCTCGTACAACCTCAACTGGGTCCCTGGTCAGATTCACTCGAAGGTCACGTTCGGAAACATGAAGGTCTGTGACGATCCCAAGACGTTCGTCGCACAAGGTGGCGAAGAGGATGGCTTCGACCCGACGAACGACGAGCCGACCTCGCCGAACGACGACCTCGTCGACCTCCTCAGCGACTGCAGTGCCGGCGCGCAGACCTCGTTCGACACGCCGGACGTCTGCAACCGGTGCTTCGGTCACACGCTTTCCGTTCCGCTCGATCCTTCCTGCCGCGTCGTCGGTGGTCGCCTGACGATCCGCGTTCGCGGTCACGGTTGTCTCAGCGGAAACGACGGAATCGGATTCATCGAAGGCTCGGGCGCCGTCTGGTACCAGTCGCTCGCCAATCTCTCGACCTCGAGCACCTGGGGAGTGGGGTCCGACGAGACCTTCGTCCTCGACCTCGCCAACCTGCCCGCGAGTGGCGCCGGTGTCACCAACGTCCTCTCGCACGTCCAGGACGGTTCGCTCAGCGTTTACATTCAGGACGACTCGAGCGTCGACTTCGCGCGGCTCGAGCTCGACGTCTGCTGCCCCTGCCTCCCCGGCACGATCTGCGGCGTCAAGTTCAACGACCTCGACGGTGACGGCGTCCAGGATTCTGACGAGCCGGGTCTCCCCGGTTGGGAGATCGACCTCGTCGGCCCGACGCAGGCTTACCGCGTCGTCACGGACGCCGAAGGTCGCTACTGCATCGAGGTCGAGCCCGGCGTCTACACGGTCGCGGAGATTCAGCAGGCCGGTTGGGTGCAGACCTACCCGACGACGGTGACGCACACGATCGACGTCTGCGGCAGCCTCGAGAGCGAGAACGTCTACATCGCTGACTTCGGCAACGTCGAGCGCTGCGAAGAGCCGATCCACTCGGCTTGCCTCGTCGGTCTCGAGGACGAGTTCGACACGACGAACGAAGAGCCGAACGCTCAGCCTTCACCCGCGCTCCTCGCGGTCATGCAGAACTGCAGCAACGGTCCGCGACTCGCCTTCGACGACCTGACCTCGAACCGTTGCTTCGGTCACACGTTCAAGCGCTGCTGGGAGAAGGGCTGTGTCGTCGTCGCGGCTCGCCTGATCATTTCGCTGCGCGCCGGTCAGGATCCTCTCTGCTACAACGACACGATCTCGTTCGGTGACGACGGTTCCTTCTCGTGGAGTGGCAAGATTGCGGCGCTCGCGGGCGGTTCCTGGAACCCGGGTGACTCGGCCGTGCTGACACTCGATCTCGCCAACCTGCCGCCGAGCGGTACGGCTGGTATCACCAACGTGCTCGCGCTTCTCCAGGACGGCGACCTCGACGTCTTCATTCAGGACGACACGGGTGTCGACTTCATGATCCTCGAGACGGAAGTCTGCTGCTTTACCTCGATCACGGGACAGAAGTTCGAGGACGTCAACGGCAATGGTATCAAGGACGGCAGCGAGAACGGGATCCCCGGTTGGGCGATCGAGCTGCGCGACTCGAGCGGTACGGTCGTCGCGACGACCTCGACCGACGCGAGCGGCAACTACAGCTTCAGCGGTCTCGCTCCGGCCAACTACGTCGTCAACGAGGTTCAGTCGCCTGGTTGGACGCAGACGGCTCCCGGCTCGGTGACGCAGCCGGTCTCGACGTACGGCAACGTCTCGGTCGGCGGTGTCGACTTCGGTAACAAGAAGGGTTGCGAAGGCGAGATGCGGCAGGAGCGTTGCGAGGTCGGAGAGCCCGACGACTTCGACACCTCGACGCCCGAGTTCCTCGATCCGGACCCGGCCCTCCTCGCGCACATGCAGACGATCAGCGGTGGCGCTCTCACGCAGCTCGACGTGCTCCCCGGCGACCGCGCGGTCGGTCACACCTTCCGCGAGTGCTGGGAGGACGACTGCTGCGTCGTCAAGGCGCAACTCTGCATGCGAATCCGCGCCAGCCAGAGCTCGCTCGCTCACAACGACACGATCCAGCTCTTCGACGGCGCCACGCCGGTTTGGGGTGCACGTATCGCGTCGATCGTCGGTGCCTGGGGCGCCCACAGCGACGCGGAGATCTGCCTCGATCTCGGTAACCTGCCCGCGGACAAGTGGGGCACGACGAGCGTGCTCGCTTCGCTCCAGGACGGCGACCTCGGCGTCATGATCCAGGACGACACCGGCATCGATTGGATGACTCTCGAGCTCGAGCTCTGCTGCCCCTGTGTCGACGACACGGGTATCGTCTCGACGACTTGGGAAGCTCCCTGCTGCAACGGCAAGGCGACGATCGCGGTTCAGATCCACAACCCGACGGGCACCCCGCAGAACTACGCGTGGGATATCAACTCGCTGCCCGCCGGCTACTGTGATCTCCCCGGCCCGGTCGGCTTCTCGCCCTCGAACGGCACGATGACGGTCAACCCCGGTGACACCGGTATCGCGTACGTCAGCGTCGACTGCAGCAACATCCACGAAGAGGGTGCGAGCTGCTTCGAGGTCAACGCCTACAACCTCGAGACCGGCTGCCACGTCGTCTCGGAAATGTCGACGGGCGACGGGTACGGCTCGATCGGTTCGGTGATCCACTCGAACGAGATCAAGGCGATCCCGGTCGACCTCGTCCTCCAGCAGGAGATCGGCACGCCGATCCGTCCGGGCTTCATGCTCGAGAACCACACGGACAAGGCGCTCGTCGTCGACGTCGTGATCGAGGCCATGCCGCCCTTCGGAAAAAACAACATCTCGCTCGACGGTCTGCCCCCGGGAGAGCCGGTCGTGCGCACGGTGAAGCTCCCGCCGGGGTCGAACGACAACAACGTCGAGGTCGAAGCCCTCGTCCTCGATCACGAGCCGTTCGTCTTCTACGACATTATCCTGCGAATCGACAACAACGGTGACGGAGACCCCGAGCCGGTCGCCTCGACCGCGGTCGAGCTCCGCTCCCCCGAAGGCGACGAAGGAACCGACTTCATTCGCGGTGACGCGAACGGAGACGGAGGCTTCGACCTCGGCGATTCGATCTTCACTCTCAACCACCTCTTCCTCGGCCACCAGGCGCCGCCTTGCCGCGTCTCGGCCGACACGAACGGTGACAACACGCTCGACCTCGGCGACGCAATCGCCGGCCTCGGCTACCTCTTCCGCGGCGGCGCGGCGCCTCCGGCCCCGTTCCCCGACTGTGGAAAGGACCTCGAGGGCTAAGAGCGTCTCGGTTGTGACCGCTACACCGCTTGCCCCTAAGGAGGACCGACACGACCACATGACCCCAGACCAACTCTGATCACAGGTCGCGCCCGATAGCGCGAGCCTCCGTCAAGAACCCCCCGGCGACCCCGGGGGGTTCTTTTTGATGTCGCGTTCAGAGCGCCAGCTCCTTCGGATCCGTCCGCCTCCCTTCGAAGGTCCCGTTGGGCTGAATGAACCCAGTCGTTGCAAGTCATCGGCGGCGAGAAACCGCTTCGCTGCGCTCCGCTCGCCGAGAGCACGCATCGAGACGATTTGGTACTTTCACAGAGCTGACAGCGGCCGAATTGCGACAGCGATTCGATGCTGAGGTCGATGGCCGTCGGCGAAAACTCGTCACCACGCTCTACGAGCTCTCGTTCGAGGGCGAGTCGCTCTCTCGTACGTGTCGCAGCACCTCGTCGAACGCGAGCTTCGACAGCGACTCCCAATCGTGCGGAAGCTCACCGACGAGAAGCTCGTAGAGGAGCACGCCGAGCGAGTAGATGTCGCTGCGGGCGTCGACCTCCGAACCGTCAAGGCGAGCTTGCTCGGGACTTATCTAGGCAGGCGTCCCGAGGATGTGCCCGGCCTGCGTGTGAAACGAATGCTCGGTCAGATTACCCTTGAGGCTTCGTGCGACGCCGAAGTCGATGATCTTGGCACACGGATCCCCTTCGGTGTCGGCGACGAGGACGTTTGATGGTTTGAGATCCCGATGGAGGAGGCCGTGTCCGTGCGCGTGCTCGACGGCGGCGCAAACTTGGAGAAAGAGCTTCGAGCGGTCGTCGACGGTCATTCTTGCCGAGTCGCAGAATTCGGTGATCTTCGTGCCACGAACGTGCTCGAGCACGAAGTACGGATGTCCGTCATCCGACGTGCCGGCGTCGAAGACGTGCGCGATGTTCGGACGGTCCATCAGCGCGAGCGCTTGGCACTCTCCGCGGAAGCGCTTGACGACCTCCTCGCTCTGCATGCCGGGCTTGATCACCTTGAGCGCGACAGTGCGGCGCAGCGGTCTCTCCTGTTCGGCGAGGAAGACGCGTCCCATTCCTTCCTCACCGAGGAGCTCGACGACACGGTATGGGCCGATCTCCGTCGGAGAGGCGGGCGTCGGGGCGTGAGCGTCTGCAAGGTCGGCGGATGTCGAGATGACGTCACGACGCGGCGATGCGCCGCGTGGCTCGATCTCCGCGTCGACCCGGAGGAACCGGGTCGGCGCTACGCTCGAGCTCGCTTTTGCGGGCTGGCAGGGTCGAGTTCCTGGTAGAGGTCCCGGCTCGTGCGTCGGTAGATGGCCCTGCGCTTGCAGTTCTGCGAACCCAGGCAGAGAACCGAATCGGGCCAGGTGGGTCTTCCGAAGCGGCGATGACGGCTCTGGCCGATCCGATCGCGGCCGCTTCCCGGACGGAGATCTTGGCGTTTTCGAGACTCGGGATCGTGAACGCGGCACCGCGCCGCGTCGAACTCTTGCACATCCGCCCCCGGATGGCCGTCTGGGATCTCGCGGCGTCTCCGCCCGAGGTCTTGTTCAAGATCCCGGAATCCGAAGCACGTGTCGGCTCGGCTCGATTTTGACCCGATGGTGAGCAGATCACCGCGATCAGCTTCGATGGGACGCTTCGGATTTTCGACGCAAAGACGCGGAAGCGCGTGGCGATGTACTGCTCGGACATCGTCGCCCGGGCGCTGAAGTCTCCTCCGCCGCGGGAAAAGATGACGCTCTTTCCGACGGAGTACGGCAACCACGGCTTCGATTTCGACTGGGGCCCCGAGGGACGATACCTCGCGTTCAGCCAGCACCGCTCGGATTTCGTCTGCGACACGACCACCGATGAGATCATCCATGAGCTGACGGGTCCCGCGAGCCACCTCCACTCGATCGACTGGAGCCCCGACGGTGAGCGCCTGGCCGCAGGGTCCAAGGGCGGAAGGGTGAGCAACTGGGCGCCAATGCGAGGGAAGCCGACGCTCTTCTTCGACGTGGGAAGTGAAATCTTCGGGCTCGAGCTGTGCCTGAAAGTCGACGCCTCGCATTCGCGGGTTCGGATCAGACCGTTCGCATCTTCGCGGCAGTACCGGATAATCAGCACTACCGCCGAACTTCTCACGTGGCGGTAGGAGCCGAACATGACACGTCTCGCCCTCGCATTCTCGATTTGGATTTTCGCCACCGCGCCAAGCTTTGCTCGTCTGTACATCATCGAGATTCACTACAATCCACTCGGGACGAGTGAAGAGGAGATGGCGCTCGAGTTCATCGAGGTCTACAGCGACGATCCGCTCCCCGTCGATATCTCGGGTTTCCAGATTCAGGGCGGGATCGAGTACTTCTTCCCGGAAGGGACGATCATCGAGCCGCACGGTGTCGTCGTGGTCGCCGCCGTTCCCGACGAGTTGCCGATGCCCGAAGGTACGCGTGCGCCGTTCGGTCCGTTCGTCGGTCGTCTCGACAACGGGGGTGAGAAGATCGGCATCGCCGACTCGTACGGTTCGGTTCGGCAGATCGTCTCGTTCAACGATGGCGGACGCTGGCCGTCGACCGCCGACGGCTACGGGCCGTCGATCGTCCTCCGCGATGTCTTGCTCGATGCGAACGAAGGGGAGAGCTGGGGCGCGAGTGTCGAGATGGGCGGGACGCCCGGAGTTCTCGATTTCTCTATCGCGACTCCCGAGCTGATCGTCAACGAAGTCAGTCGTGAAGACGGGAACGGTTGGGTCGAGATTTACAATCCGGGCGCGGAAGCCGTCGAGCTCGAAGGTTACGCACTGGGCTCGGACTTCGTCTCGGAAGTTGCCTACACGATGCCGGCGGGTGCGTCCGTCGAGGCCGGTGGATTTTACGTCGTTCGCGAGGCAGACAGCGGCCTCGCGCTTGATCCCAACGGCGATCGAATCGCTCTGTTTGCGCCAGGCGGCGCTCGAGTCGTCGATGCCCACCGCGTCGGCGCGATCGATCCGGAAGACGCGGCGGCAGCACCTATCGTCACGGGGCGCTACCCCGACGGAGCGAATCGCTGGCTCGCGCTGCCCGCGAGCCCCGGTGCGACGAACTCGATGCCTGAGCGCCCGTCGATCGTCATCAGCGAGATTCACTACAATCCGTACTCGGAGGACGACGCCGAAGAGTTCGTCGAGCTCGTGAACACCGGAGATACGGACGTCGATCTCGGAGGCTACCGATTCTCGAACGGAATCCGCTTCGAATTCCCGCGACCGACCGTGCTTGCCGCGGGGGAATTCCTCGTCGTCGCGCGCGATCCGCTACACGTCGCGGAGGTTTACGGGCTCGAAGGCGTCCTCGGACCCTGGGAGGGTATCCTCTCGAATCAGGGGGAGATGCTTCGCCTGATCGATGCCGGCGATCTTCCCGTCGACGAAGTTCGATACTTCGACGAAGGCAGCTGGAGCCCTTGGGCCGACGGTGACGGACCGTCGCTCGAGCTCATCGACTCGGCGCAAGACAACTCCGCCGGAGCGGCTTGGCGCGAGAGTGATCACTCGGCGGAGTCGGAGTGGAGGACGGTCGAGTACGAGATTCGTCAGAACAGCGGGACCGCGAACGAGTTTCACCTTTGGCTCTTCGGAGCCGGGGAGGCCCTGATCGACGATCTCGAGGTCGAGGATTCACGTGGGAACAGTCTCATCGCGAACGGGAATTTCGAAGCTGGTGATGATCTTGGCGTTTGGCGTGCGGAAGGAACGCACGTCGAGAGCTTCGTCGAAGAGGGTACTGGCGCCGATGGGAGCAACGCCCTTCATCTCGTCGCGTCGCGTCGCGGAGACTCCCAGCTCAATCACGTCGAGCAGCGTACCCTTCGTCCGATGCTCGGCGGACAAGTCTACAGCGTGCGATTCAAGGTGCGCTGGCTCCGAGGATCGGATCTTCTCATGGTGCGCAACTGGGGTCACTTCCTCGCACGAACGACGCGTCTCTCCGTGCCTGGGGCCGGCGGCACGCCGGGGAGAGCCAACAGTCGTGCGTCGGAAAACACAGGCCCCGTCATCTCGAATGTTGAGCAGTTCCCCGCTCTTCCGGCTCCGGATGAATCGGTGATTCTCACGGCGCGAGTTCGTGACTCCGACGGGCTCTCGTCGGTCAGCACGCTCTTCCGCCTCGACGGAGAGGCGGATTTCGAGAGTCGGAACATGGCCGACGACGGCGTCGCTCCGGACTCGGTCGCGGGCGACTCGATCTATACGGTGGAGATCCCCGGACGCGCACGAGCGGCGCAGGTGGGGGAGTTCCGTATCGTCGCGACCGACGGCGGAGGTCGCTCTCGAATGTCACCTGCACAGAAGGGGCACGACTCGTACGTCTTCACCTACGACGACGGAATCGACTCGGGCCCGCTGCCCGGCTATCGCATCGTCATGCGATCGGGCGACTACGCGACGCTCCGGCGTCGCTCCCCTCACTCGAACCACCCGCTCCCTGCATCCCTCGTCTATCGGGACGAGAGGATCTTTCATCTCGCCGACCTCCGCTATAAGGGTAGCACGTTCGTTCGAGTCATTCCCGGTGAGCGCCAGGCGTTCAGAATTCGTCTGCGTGACGAGAGCTCGTTCCACGGTGCCGTTCGCATCGTTCTCGACGATGCGTTGCCGGATCCGACCATTCAAGTCGATCGCACGATGCATCTGCTCATGCAGAAGACGGGGAGAATCCCCTTCGGACAGCGACAGCACATCGAGGTCATCGTTCGTGGAAACCGCTTCGGTCTCTACGAGGACGTTCTCGTCGTCGACGACCGGTATCTCGAGAGCTCTTTCGGAACAGCGGAGGGAGAGCTCTACAAGGTCGACTCCCACTACGAGACGAACTCGAGCGGTGGAGCTGTCACGCAGGCGGGCCCGTGGAGGTTCTTCGAGGACAAGGAGACGTTGCGGTTTCAGTTCAAGCCGAGATCGCGAGAGCGCCAAGATGATTTCTCGGGGCTCCGCGAGCTGCTCCGCGTGCTCGATCCGAACCAGACCCCGATCAGCGAGTTCGAATCGAGGTTCGAGGAGCTGGCCGACGTCGACCAGTGGATTCATATGTCGGCGGCGCTTCGAACGGCGGCTGATTGGGACGCCGTGGGTGGACAGACGGGAAAGAACGTCTACCTCTACCGGCCACCCGGTGGCAAGTGGATGTTCATTCCGTGGGATCACGACGTCGCGATGGGGACTTGTTGCGACCTGTGGCCGGACACTCTCAATCCCCGCGCGCCGATTATCCTGACGAACCGCCCGCTGATTCGGCGCTTTCTCACGTATCCGAGCTACACGCGTCGGTTCTATCGAGAGATTGAGACGCTCCTCGATGGCTTCTACAGCACGGAGGTGCTGCACCCGATTCTCGACGGCAATTTCAATTTTTTGCGCCGTACACCTGCCGGCGCGGTTCGCCTCGCCAGCCCCTCGCAGAGGGTCAAAGGGTACATCGCGACGCGTGCCAGCTACCTTCGTACGGCGATCGGAAATCCTGAGTTTCGAGTGATCTCACCCCGATCTCCCGTGGTGACGACTCGGAGCGAGCTCCTTCTCTCTGGCAACGGACCGCTCGCCATGGAACGACTCCACGTGGACGGTGAGCCGATCCTGCTCGAATGGCGCAGCGTCGGGCAGTGGCGAGCGAGCATCGAGCTCGATCCGGGTGACCGCGACTACTTGATCGAGGGCCTCGACGCTCGAGGTGAGGTCGTCGGCACGGCGACGGTCGAGGCGTACTTCGATGCGGGGAAACGCGAGTTCCTTCGTGGCGATGTCAACGCGGACGGGCGCAGAGATCTCACCGACGCCATCGCGACACTCCAGCACCTCTTTCTCGGTGCGGAAGCTCCTGGCTGTCTTCGCACGGCCGATACGGATGACAACGGACGAGTCAACTTGAGCGACTCGGTGACCCTTCTGAACTTCCTCTTTCTGGGCGGAGAGCCGCCGCGCGATCCGTTCGCTAGCTGCGACTTCGACGAAACGGCGGACGCGCTCAGTTGCGAGTCTTACGCCCCTTGTACCTGACCTTCGCGAGCTATCGCGGATCGAATCCGCCGCAGTCGATCGGAAACTCGCACTCGATCGCATCGCGCGTCCAGTCGACGCCGCACTCGCCGGTTGGTCCGGGGATTTCAGAGCCCCCGAGAAAGAGGTACGTGAGGATGTAGATCGCGTCGTTGATCGCGACGACGCCGTCGTCGTCTGCGTCGTCTGCGTCGTCTGCGTCGGCCGCGTCGGCCGCGTCCTCGCAGGTGATGATCGGGCCACCTTGGAAGAGATGGCGGAGGATTCGAATCGCGTCAGGTGGCTCGGCTCGGCCGTCGCCGTCGAGATCGCTCGTCGTCGACGGCCACGTCTTCGTGCAAGGGGAGCGCCGACTCGCCTGTGTCAGCCTCGAGACGGGCAAGGAGACCTGGCGTACGACACTGCGTCTCAAGAACCCGCAGTTCTCGTCGCTTCTCGCCGCGGACGACAAGGTCTTCTACGGCTGCGAGGGGCTTCTCGCCTTTGTGGCGGACTCGAAGAAGTTCACCTCACTCGTCGACGTCAAGATCGGCGAGGGCGGGCTGGCCGATCGCGAGGACGCCTGGCGCGCACGTCTCGATCTCGACAAGGTCGAGAAGGAGGAAGGTGGGGCGAAGAAGGCCCAGAAGATCTGGAAGGACCGCGTCGAGAAGCACGGACCGCTCCAGTGCGCCACTCCGGCGATTTTCGACGGGCGACTCATCGTGCGGTTGAACGACGGAATTGCGTGCTACGACCTGCGCGCGAAGTAGCCGTCAATGATGTAAAAAAGCCCGCCGGCTCGGTGAGTCGAAACGGCGGGCCTTTTCTGTTTCAGCTGTCGAGAGCTTACTTGAGCTTCGCGAGGACCTTCGAGGCCTCTCGCGGCATCTCGGGTTTCTCGACCTCACCGAAGTCGGAAAGCTTCCACTCGAAGTGGAACGCGGCGTGCTGTCCGCCGATGATCTTCTTTCCCTTCGCTCGGGTCTGTCCCTTGCGACCGGTCAGGGCAGTCACCTTGATGCGCACGGGGAGTTGGGTCTCAGGATCGATCTCGATTTCGTAGAAGGCGTTGGTCAGCGTCTTGTCCGCACCGGACACGAATTTGGAGACGCCTCAGCCACCGCCGAGGCAGCCGGACTTCTCAACCGTCAGGTAGTGGTTGAGAGCCTCTTTCGTGGGCGCCTCGATCAGGATCGTGGTGGGCATGTCGATGTCGACCTCTTCGGTCTTCTTCGACTTCTTGCCTTTCTTGGCGACGGAGGTCTTGCCGCGACGCTTCTTCTTCGAATCGCCTTCGAGCTCGTAGTCGTCGTCGTCCGACTTCTTCTTCGACTTGCTGCTCTTCTTGCTCTTCTTCGAGTCCTTCTTGTCCGCGCCCGTTTCGTCGGAGCTCGCCAGGTCCTGCCACTTGCCGCGCTTCGCGTGGCGCATGGCTTGCTTGAGGACGTCCTGCGGGAACCTGAAGAAGCTGTCGAGCATCTTGCCTTCGCGGTCCGAGACGACGTTGCGCCAGTAGCCGCTGATGTAACGCACGCCCTTCTTCGGCGTCTTGAAGGTCTTCTTGCCCGGGATGCTCATCAGCGAGCGGTAGATGTCGCCGTTGTAGGTCTCGCGAACAGCGACCTGCGAGAGCTCGTGGTCGGGGGTATCGGAGATACCGCCTTCGACCGAGAGGCTCGTCGAGTAGCTCTTCTGCTTGGAGAGGTTCTTGTAAGCCTGCGCCAGTGCTTTCGCCGGCGAAGGAACCTTCTTCGATTTTCCCTTGGGACTTGGGTTTAGAGGTCCCGGTCCTGCTTGGATCACGTTGCCGGCGGCGAAAACCGCCAGCGCCGTGAAGGCGAGGAGAGTCCGCGGACGTAATCGTGATGACGTCATGCTGCCCTGACTCCGCGTGGTTGAGGTTGGTGTGGATCCAAGCGCGAACGACTCGACTGCCGGCAGTCTAGGTTCTCGTTCGGGTCCGAGCAAGAAAAAGCGTGGGCGCATTTCGACCGTGTACCCACGCCATCCTAACGGACGTCGCCGGGAACGGAGAGTTTCGAAGAATTCTCCGAAATCTGCTCAGAAATCCTGGGCTTGCGAAAGCTCGTGCACGAGCTCGACCCCGCTCAGCAAGGGCTTCGCGCCCTTCTTCGGGATGAGCTTCACCTCGAGCGGCCCGCGTACGGGGATGTGCTCGAACTCACGCACGACGGTCTTGCGCGGCGCGCCGGCCTCCTTGGCGATGTCGAAGTCCTCGAGGACTCGCCGGCCTTGGATCTCGACATCGAACACGCGTTCGCCCGGGCCGAGATCGGCGACCTCGGCGAAGACGAGCCTGACGCGGTAGAGGTTGCTCTGCGCGAGAGTCTCCGAGGGCGAGGCGCTCATTCGCCAGTAGCCAGCGACAGTGCGCTTGGCGAGTCGGCCTTGCTTTCCCTGCCGTTTCGCTCTCAGGAGCTGTCCAGGCTTCAGAGTCTTGCGCGAGATCCGCAGCTCGTCGACGAGCGTCTTGTCGCTTCCGAGCTCCTTCGCGACGAGGTAGTCGGGCTCGTCCTTGTCCCACCAGAGCGGGCGGTTGTCCTCGCCGTCGTGCTCGGCGACGACCTTGCCGTTCTGGTAGATCTTGCCGACGCCCGTCTCGGCGTCGTAGGTGAACGCGATGTGGACCCACTTGTCGTTCGGGATCGCCTTCTTCGACTCGATCGTGATGTAGTTTTCGTTGTCGTCGCCCTTCTTGTTGGCGACGAAGTAACGAGCGCGCAGCTTGCGGTTGTCGAAGACGAAGCCGTGCTTCGAGCTCTTGCCGCCCGTGCGCGCATCGACGAAGTCGAAGTCGGCGTCGGTCTTGACCCAGAGCTCGACCGTGATGCTCTCGGGAGAGAGGTGATCGTCGCCTGTGATCTTGGCAGCGAGCTTCTCCTTGCCGCCAGCTTTGCCGAGGCTTTTCGTGTTCTTCGCCTTGTACGCGGGGACGTTCTCGACAGGGACCTCTCCGTGCTGGAGCCCTCGCTCGACCTGGAGCACGGATCCGCCTCGTACGGCGTTCGGAATCGAAAAGTTCTTTTGCTGCGCGACGGTGACGGTGACCGCGCCCGCGCCTTCGACGGCCGAGGCCCCGACCCAGCGGAGATCGCCCGACTGGATGTGCGTCGAGTGATGGCGAATGTAGCGAGCACCGTCGATTTTCGCGCTGACGCCGACGTCGGCCGACTTGCCTCCGACACTCGGGTAGTCGATCCAGAACGTGCCGTTCGGTCCGCGACGATCACCGGGCGCGCCCAGGTTGAGGCCGAGGTTCTTGACGACGCCGCCGTCGTGAGAGTGCGCGCTGAACGTCCAGATGTCCGCTTCGGGCATGTGGACGAGGGCGAGCGAAGCCTGGTTCTGATACGAGCACGTGCAGGTGCGCGTGTAGTCGGGAGCATTGAGGATGCCGCCCGCGGGAATCAGGTTCGACGTACATCCGGTACGGAAGCCGCCGAAGTTGCCCGTTCCGCTGTTCGACGCCAAGTCGAAGTAGCCCGCGGCCGCGGAGCGGAAGGTCAGCAGATTGGGCGACCCGATCGCCGTGTTGCAGCCGTAGTGGCGCGTGTACTGCCAGTCGACCTCCTGCTGCGAGATCGGGTGCTTTCGCTTCTTCCGCTTGCCGGTCAGGAGGTCCATCGCGAAGCCGGGACTCTTGTGGCCCTGGGTGAAGAGCTCCGACCCGATGAGGATGCACGGCCCTTCGTACTTGTCGTTGTTCTCCCAGATGACCTTTCCGTCCTTGCCCTGGTAGGCGACCATGCCTTGGCCGACCTCGTCGTTCGCACGGTCACGAGACTTGCTTCCGGCTTGGAGGAGCACGTCGTGCTCGTCCGAGTAGCCGAGCCAGGTGCCGAAGACGCGCTTGGTCGCGGTCCAGGCGCGCTTGCCGGTCTTCGCGTCGATCGCGACGACGGCGGTATCGTCGGGGATCTTGTGACCACGACGACGGAGGAATCCGGCCATCGCATCGGAGAGACGATCGATGAAGTAGATGCGTCCGCCACCCGCCACGATCGTGTTGTGACGAATATAGTGCTTCGAGCCGACCTCCCAGACGATCTCGCCCGTGTGACGGTTCATCGCGATGAGCTTCTGGCTTCCCGTCCCCTGAAGAGCGTTGAAGTTGCCCGGAGGGGGCAGCGAGTACTTCGGCAGACCGTAGTACTTGTTGAGTAGCTCTCGCTTGATCTCGAGCGCCTCGGCGTCTTCGGCCGTGCGGCCCTTCACCTTCGTGGGGTAGTCCGTCAGCTTCTTCTCGAGATCCTTGGCCTTCGCCTTGTCGCGGACGCTCGAGGGGACGTGATCGAGGAACTTCTCCGAGAGGAGGAGCTTGTTCCACGTGCGCGTCAGGTGCGCCTGGTCGTTCTCGTTGTCGCGCTTCTTCGGCTTCTCGAAGTCCTCGAGCTTGTCGATCTTCTCGCGCGCCTCTTTGAGCTTCTTGTCCTTGACGTCCTTGAAGTTGGCGGGCTCGTAGTCCGGGTAGCCGAAGCGGTTCGGCATCACGCCGGCGAGGAGCAGGTCTTTGTACACGCCGACGTATCCCCACTTGGGGCTCTTCGCAGGGTCTTCGTGCTTCGGCAGCTCGAAGGTGGCGGTCGTGACGCCTGTCTGCGGGTCGAGCTTGAGGCACTTATTCTCGTGGACGACGTAGACCGCGTCGGCGAGCGAGACGTAGTTGCTTCCGAGCGCGTTCGCGCCGGGCTCGTGACTCGTGTAGTCGTAGTCCTTGCCGAGATCCTTGAGAGTGCGCTCCCAGAGCATGTTGCCCGTGTAGATGTCGAGCGCGCGGAGCATGTGGCGCCCCTCGATGAAGAGACGCCCGTGAGCGACCTGCGGCGTCGGCCCGTGACCGTGTCGGGGCAAGACGTTCGCGTTGGACGGTCCGCCGAACCAGAGCAGCCCGAGCGGTGCTTTGACTTGAGTGTCGGTCGAGGACACCGAGTTGCCGACCGTGCCGTACTGGTGCGTCCACTCGCCCGATCCCTTCGGCGGCTCGGGACGTCGAAGCGCGACGAAGTCTCCGACCTTCTCGGCGACGCCACCGTCGAGCTTGGCGGTGCCCGCTGCGTCGAGGAAGGCGCGTGCAGACTTCGACGATGCCGAGAGGAAAGCCGCGCCCGTGTAAGGACGGAGTGAACGGAAGACGACGTCGACCGCTTCCCTCTCACGCCCCTCGAGAATCTTGTCGTCACCGAAGGCGATGAGCTCGGCAGCGAACTGTGGCAAGCCGACCGTCAGCGGATCGAAATGCGAGATAGAGATGCGGTGGCCGTAAACTCCGAGTGAGTCGAAGCGTCGGCGAAGCTCGGCGACCTTCTTCGCGTCCTTGTCGAAACCGATGACGTGGAGCGTCGTCTGCGCGGCGAGCTCTTCGACGAGACGACCCGATCCGAGACCGAAGACGAACACGTAGCCGACCTTGGCGCTCGAATCGGCCAGGAGGCTTGCGGCGAGCTTCGTGTACTCGTCTTGCGGGTCCTCGAAGCGCTCGTCGCGCTTTCGTTCCGGCGGCATCTTCTTCTCGGCGGCATCCTGCTTCTGCGCGACGAAGATGCCGCGGGGCATCTTGGCGCGGAGCGCGAGGTCGCTCGACGTCGGCTTGAACTGGTGCACGGCGACGGCGAGCACGTTGATGCCGGCGCGGAAGAGCGCGGCGTCGATTTCGAGCGTGTCGAAATCGCTCTCCTTCGCGGCGTTGGCGGCGGCTTTCGTCTTCGAGTCGACCTTGCCGTTCGGCATGCGGATGCGCCCGACCTCGGCGCCGTTGAGGTAGGCGATCGCGCCGTCGTCGACCGAGAGCTCGATCTTGATCTTCTTGTCTTTCGCGTCCGCGGGGATCTCGTTCTTCGCGAGCTCGAAGGCGTGACGGAAGTACGCCGCGAGCGGCTTCTTGTCCTTGTTGTCACCGAAGCTGATCTTCGTGACGACGTCGTCGTCGCCGTAACCGATCTTGCCCTTGCCGGCGCCCCAGGCCTTGTCGTCGAAATCGACGGTGGACCAGTTGCCGGCGGGCGCGTCGCGCTTGTCCCAGAACTTCCAGACGGAGTCCTCGGTGATGAGGACGGCAGGGTCCGTCTTGACGGGCTCGACGACCTTCGGCGCCGGCGGTGGCTCGGGAAGCTTCACCGGTGTCGCCGGCTTTTTTCCCGAGAAGCAGTAGATGCGGCCGTGGTCGGTGCTGACGAAGAGCTTGCCGTCGGCAGCGATCATGTTGAGGGGCTCGTCCGGAATCTCCTGGCTCCAGATGACCCTCGCACCCGTCAAGAGATTCGAGATGTCGACGCCGACGAGACGCTTGTTCTCGCCGAGTCCGAAGAGCTTGCCACCGGCCTGAAGGAAGACCTTCGTGACCTTCTTGTCGAGAGGTGTCGACCAAGCCTTCTTGACGACGACCTTCTTCGTGACCTTGCCTTTGCGATCCTTCGTGATCTCTTCCTCCCAACGCGGGCGGAAGCCGCGGACGCCATCGTCGCCGTGGCAGATGATCGCGTGCTCGTTGATGAGCAGCGCGTCCATCTTTTGAAGGAAGTGGCCGTTGTCCATGCGGTACATCGCGCCGCGGTTGATGTAGAAGTTCTCGCCGACGACGACGTCGAAGCCACCGCCGCCCTTCGAGCCCATCTTGCGGCTCGCGACGTTGTAGTGCTTGAACGCGCCGGTCTTTCTTTCGTAGACCGCCGGCATCGTTCGTCCGCCCGCTAAGACGAGGTAGTCTTCGGTCGCCGCGAGGTATCCCTGCGGAGCGATTCCCGCGAACGCGGGGCTGTTGTGCTGTTGCGTGATCCAGTTCGAGCCCGTGCCCGAGTTCGTCCAGATGACTTTGCCGGTCTCGGCGTCGAGCGCGTGAACGAAGATGCCCATGAAGGGCCAGATGCTCGCGCCGAAGTAGATCTTGTCGTCGTAGATGACGGGACCGCCGCGCGCGGGCCACATGTTGACGAGGCGGTAGTTGCCGATGACCTTTCGGTCGTTCGGGCCACCACGGAACTTCCAGTGGAGGGAGCCGTCGGCGGCGTTGACGGCGTAGAGGTATCCGTCGTCGGACGTGAAGTAGACCTTGTCCTTCCAAGCGACGCACGCGAAGCGCACGGGGCCGTCGGTGTAGAAGCTCCAGAGCTCCTTCGAGGTCTCCGTGTCGTACGCCGTGACCTTGTCGCTGATCATCGACGGAACGAACAGGCGCTTGCCGAGGACGACGGGCTCGTAGAGGCGATCGAATTGGAGCTTGTCCTGCGTCGATGGCCAGGCGGGGATCGGCTCCGGCAGGTCGAGAATCCAGCTCAGGTGGAGCTCGTTCGGGAGCTCGCCCGGAGTCGTACCTCCGCGCTGCGCGTTGCCGCGCCACATCGGCCAGTCGCCGGTCTGGATCGCGCCTTCCTGCGCGGCGGCGTTCGGACGCTGCCACAGCGACGCGAATCCGACACAGAGAAAGCTAGCTAAAGCGATAGTCCACAGGAGGTTGCGTCCGCGTTTCGTCACGTTCCTTCGGGACCCTGTTTCGAGGCTGCTTCGATGTTATCGGGGCTCCGGCGGCCGGAGCCCTCTTACTTCTTCGGCAAGAACGCCTGCTCGTTACGAAGGTCTCGATCGTATCCGAGCTCGGAGACCTTTGCCAGAGCAGGTGATGCGTCAGATGTGCGGGATTTGTTTAGGGTTGCGGGCCCAACGAGGATTTGCGTTTCCGGCTCGGATGCGGGAATTTGGACACTGCGTCCTCCACCGCCAACCGGGTTCTCGCGGGGCGCGCCCAATGCGAGTCTTCAAAATGGCTGATCGAAGCGTGTTTCGTCGAGTCACGACGGCCCTCGTCGTCGTTCTTTCGCTCTATTACGGGCTCGATCTGCGGGCGATGTCGCAGATCCCTCCGCGCAGTCTCGGCGAGCTCGCCGAGGCGAGCGAGGGTGTGGTGTTCGCGCGTGCGGGTCGCAGCCGAGTCGTCGCTCCAGGGGGCGCCGATGCCGTCTCCGGCATGCCGTACACGCACACGGAGTTCACCGTTCTGCGTTCACTCGACGGCGGTCAGCAGGTCGGTGATCTCATCGAGATCCAGGTGCCGGGCGGAACCGTGGACGGACTCGAGTGGAAGATTCCCGGAATGCCGCGCTTCGTCGAGGGCGAAAGCTACTTCGTCTGTCTTTCGAAGAGGCGTTCGAACGAGGCATCGTGGATCACTTCGATGTTTTCGTACGGGCTGCTTCGTGAAGTCACGACGACAACGCCCGGTGGCGCGCTCGAGCGGCGGCTCGTTCCGGTTCCCGAGGCGGGTGATTCGCACGCCGTCGAGCGACCTGACGGAATCGTGCCCGAGCCGATCGGCGCCTACCGAACCGATGCGCTTCTCGATCACCTCGCTCTGGTTTTGCGCGGGCGCGTCGAGTGGGACTCGGCGAGCGTCGTCGATGAAGAGTTCGAGATCGATCTCGGTCACGACCATGACGATCACTCTGAAGAAGATGCCGAAGGCGGAGGCGCGGCCGTTCCCGGCGGCTGCTTCTACTTCAACTCGGGCGGTCAGAATTGGCGTCAGCCGAATCTGCGGGGAGGACGTCGACTGACGATCTACGGCATCTCCCCTGGTGATCAGTCGATCACCTTCGAGGGTTATCACTTCGTTCAGGAAGCGCTCGATCTTTGGATGAACGTGACTCCGACGGGTTGCAACATGGTCTTCGGCGGTTCGCGTGCCGTGGCGCCGGGTTGCGGCGGGCAGGCGAACTTCATCCTCTTCGACGATCCTTGCTCCGACATCGCCGACCTTCAAGGCTGCGGCGGCACGCTCGCTTTCGGTGGTGGGGCAGGTGGCGGAACGCATTCATTCGACGGTACGAGCTGGATCACGATGCACAATTGGTTCGTCGTGATGAACAACGGTGTCGGTTGCCTCGGCAGTGGTGGCTACCGCATCCTCCTCGGCCACGAGCTCGGTCACGGGATGGGCTTCGGGCACGCGCAGGACAGCGGCGCGCTCATGTGGGGCAACTGCTGTCGGAGCATCAACAGCACGGATCGCACCTGTGTGCGATACACGTATCCTCCGCCCGACGACGCGAATGAGCGCCCGCAGCCGAACGCGGGCTCCGACCGGCAGCTTCCGCTCGCTGGGAATCGCGGCGTGTTGACGGGGACGGTCAGCGACGACGGTCTGCCCGCAGGGGGTTCGGTGTCGACCGAGTGGGTGTTCCTTCACGGACCGGCCGAAGCCGAGCTCGCCGAGCCGACGTCGCTCTCGACGATCGTGTCTTTCACCGCATCGGGACGCTATCTCTTCGGACTGATCGCCGACGACGGCGACCTCTTGCGCATGGACCAGGTCTTCCTCGACGTCGAGGTCTCCGGCGGTCGGCCGACGAGGATCTTCCAGCAGGGCCTCAATGGCTACACGGGAACCGTCGACACGATGCTCGTCGAGGCGTCGCCCGGATCGAATCAGAACGAGTCGCCGGAGCTCTTCGTCGACGGCGACGATCCGTCGGGAAGCGGCAACGCGACGCAGGTGCTGATCAAATTCAACGATGTCTTCGGAGAGGGCGAGGACCAGGTCTTTCCGGGCTCGCCGATTCGCTCGGCGCGGCTCGAGTTCAGCTCGACCGACGCGGGCACGGGTGCGGAGGTCTACCGCATGCGACGTCAGTGGGATCCGCTCGGGAACTGGTCGAGCTTCGGAGCTGGTGGAGTCGAGATCGGTGTCGACACACTCGGTGATCCCGACGCGACCGTCGACGCGCTCGGAGGGGGAACGATCTCGATCGATGTCACCGCGAGCGTCGCGGCATGGTCCGCGGCGCCGTGCACGCATCACGGTTGGGCGCTCTTGCCGAGCGGGGGCAACGGTTGGGACTTCTACTCGTCAGAGGGGGAGACGCCACCGAAGCTCGTCATCGAGCTCGCGCCTCTTCTCGACGATCCGGTCATCGTCGTAGGAGAGGACTGGGACTTCTTCCGAGGCACGACGGCACCTCCCGCCGCGTGGAATCGGCCAGGCTTCGAGCCTTCGGCCGAGAACGGCTGGGAGGTCGGGCCGTCCGGCTTCGGTTACGGCGACGACGACGACCTGACGATTCTCGACGACATGCCCGACTCGTACGCGAGCGTCTTCGTGCGCAAGGAGTTCGAGATCGGCACGGTCGCGACGGCGCTTCGTCTTCGTATCGACTACGACGACGGTTTCGCGGCGTACCTCAACGGCGAGGAGGTCGCGCGTTCGGCTTCGCTCGCGCCGCCGGGCACGCCGCTCGCGTGGAACGCTCTCGCCGACGCGCAGCGCGAGGCGGGTGAATTCGAGGTCTACGACATCGATCCGTCACTTCTCGTCAGCGGAAGGAACGTGCTCGCGATTCAGGTACACAACAGGACGCTCGGCTCGAGCGATCTTTCGCTTCTCCCGGAGCTCGTCGCCGACCACACGCTCATTCGCGCAGGAGAGGAGTGGCGCTACCTGACGGGCGACCAGGCATTGCCGATCGACTGGGCCGACCCGGGCTTCGACGATTCTTCGTGGGCCTCGGGCGAGACGGGAATCGGCTACGGAGACGACGACGACGCGACCGTGCTCGACGGCATGCGGAACAACTACCTCGCAGTCTTCTGTCGCAAGGAGTTCGAGATCGCTGATCTCGACACGATCGACGTCCTCGCGCTCGAGGTTCGATACGACGACGGAGTCATCATCTTCGTCAACGACTTCGAGGTCGCAAGACTCAACGTTCCCGACGGCGACGACCTTCCGAACCTCGCCGCGACTACAGGGGGGGAGAGTGTCACCGATACCGTTCTGATTCCGAAGGACTTCCTCGTCGAGGGTCGTAACGTCCTCGCGATCAGCGTCCACAACGCGACGCTCGACAGCTCCGATCTCAGCTTCGATCCGATTCTCTATCCCGGTGGCCTCGGTTGTCGTGGAGGATTCGTGCGCGGAGATGCGAGCTCGGACGGTACGGTCGACGTCTCCGACGCCGTGACGCTCCTCCTCAGCGTCTTCGGAGACCTCGGCGCGCTGATCTGCGACGACGCCGCCGACGTCAACGACGACGGCGAGCTCAACACGTCCGACGCGGTGGTTCTACTCGTCTATCTCTTCCAAGGGGGTACGCGACCGGCGGACCCCGGGCCGCTCAGCTGCGGTCAGGATCCGACGGGCGACGCTTTCGCGGAGTGTCCGGCGGACACGTGCAGCATCTGAGTCACGCGGGTGGAGTTTCGTTCGAGACCGACGCACGCACGGGGCTTCCAGCCGAAGTCGACTCGAGCAACGTCCGAATGAGCTTCTCGTAGCGAATCGGTTTGCAGAGGAATCCGTCCATTCCGGCCTCTTCACAATGGCTGGCGTCATCGGGTCGCGAGTTCGCTGTTTGGGCGATAATCGGAACGTGGCGGCCCTCTGGCAGATCGTCAGGCCCAGACCAGTTCCGCCGAATCGTCGGGTCGTTGACGAGTCGGCTTGAACGAAGGGGGAGAAGATCGTCTCGAGTCGTTCTGGCTCGATGCCGATTCGCGTGTCGCGGACCGAGATCTCCAACGTTACGTCGGACCGCTCGGTGTCGTCTGTCGTGTCGACGATGTCGGCGGAGACGACGATCTCGCGACGTCGCAGATCAGCTCTATGTCTCGCGCGGCCGCACGCGCGGCCAAGAGGCTCACCGAGTCCTCGATGCTCTCGGCGAGATCGAACGGGATCTCTTCGAGATCGATATTTCCGGACTCGATCTTCGACAGATCGAGCACATCGCTGATGACAGTGAGCAGAGTTTCTCCGCTGGTGCGAATCGTTCGTATGAACTCTCGTTGCTCGCCATCGAGCTCCGTCTTTTCGAGAAGATCCGCCATTCCGATGACGCCGTTCAGCGGGATTCGAATCTCGTGGCTCATGTTCGCCAGAGACTGGCTCTTCGCGTCATCGGCTGCGAGCGCGGCGTCTCTCGCCTCTCGCAGATCTCGAGTGCGCTCCTCGACGGCACTTTCGAGCGCGCGGTTTTGGTTCTCGAGCAGGCGTTGATGACGGCGCACGACGACATCGATGGACAGAAGCGATATGGTGAGAAGGATGATCCCGACATTCGCGAGGAGCGCGAAATTCTGAGTCGCGGCGACTTCCGGTTGCTCCCAGAACGAATCATCGGGCGATCCCGTCCAAAGGAGCCAGCGACCTGCGTGATCGTCCACCCCAGGGCGACTTATCGGCCGTGTTCTTCCTTCTTCATTTCGCCGGCAACGACCGCAGATACGCGATCAGCGACGCGAGCTCCTCAGGGCTCAGCTTGTCGACGAGGCCTTTCGGCATCACCGAGCCCTTGTCGGTCTTGCGCTGGAGAATCGTGCTCTTCTTGATCAGGGCGGGCTCGCCTTCGCCTCCACGGATCTCGACCTCGTCGGCGCTCTCTTGGACGACGAAGCCTTGGACGACCTGTCCCGTGTTGAGGACGAGCACTTGCGTCGGGAAGCCCTGCGCGACCGTCTTGCTCGGCTCGAGGATGGACTCGGCGACCTGCGCCGGGTTGTAGCGAGTGCCGATGCCGCCGAGAAACGGGCCTTTGATCTTCTCTTTCGGCGAGACCGTGTGGCAGTTGCCGCACTTCGACTCTTCGAAGAGCTTCGCGCCGAGCTTCAGGTCTCCCTTGGCGGCGAGCGCGCGCTTCGTGGCCTTGCCGATGCCGAGCTTAGCGACGGTCGGGCCCTTCTTCACGGGCGGAGCTTCGGTCGGAACCTTCGCGTTCTCGCGCTTCAGCTTCATCCTCTTCGCGGCGACGAGTGCCTGTTTCTTGATTTCGGGATCCTCGTCGTCGAGGTGGGTGATGACGCGGACGGAGAAGGGGCGGAACTTCGTGTCGGCCGTCGCGCCGAGGAGCGCGGGTTTGTTGCCTGCGTCCTTCCACGCTTCATCGAGAGCGCGGCGGATCGCTTCCCGAGCCGGCTTCGAGGTGCGGCGTTCGCCGGCGAGGCGGAGGAGCTTCGCGAAGCTCTCGCGCTTCGAAGCCGGATCGCTTCCGGCTGCGCGCGCGACAGCTTTGGCGAAGATCGCCTGTCCCGCGCCATCGATCTTCTGCTGACGCGAAAGCGCCGATACGGCGAGCGGCAGGAGCTCGTCGTTCTTCGAGGCGAGCGCGACAATCTTCCCCGTCGCTTCGGGGAGCGAGACGCGGTGACGATCGAGTTGCGCGAAGATGTGCGGCGCGAGCGCTTCGTCCTTGGCGGCCGCGTCGAGGAGCGCGGCCGCAATCCGGCCGCTGTCGCCCCAAGTCTCATGGCGGTAGTACGGCCCGGTCGTGTCGGGGCGCGTTCCCCAGCTCTTACCGTCCCACGGAGCCTCTCGGAAGTAGAGTCGCGCGAGCGTCGTCGCGAGGCCCTGGCGCGCCTCCGCGTTTTCGCTTTCAGCGAGCGCGTCGATGAGGCGTGAGACGGTCTCGGAGCTGTGCAGCTCGCGGAGCGCTTGGAAGGAGCCTCGGAGGTGTCTTCCCGCGACCACCGAGTCGACGAGAGCATCGTGCGCGTTGAGGAGAACGAGCGCCTTGACCGCCGAGTGGACGAGGACGGGATCTTCGTCGGAGGTAAGCGGAATCATCTTCGACGCCGGCTCGGTGTTTCCGATCCGTGCGAGGCCGGCGAGCGCTTGGAGGCGTACGCGATCGTTCGCGTCGTTGAGCGCCGCGACAAAGAGATCCGAAGGGACGCCGTCGAGCTCGCTCCTGCGGTCGGCGAGAGCGCGCAGGGCGAACTCGCGTAGACTCGCGTCCTTCGCGAAGGCGACGAGGTCCTTCGTCGCTTTCGTGCCGAGACCTTGCTTGAGCGTGAAGAGAGCGGCGACGCGCGTCTCGATCGATTCATCAGAATCTATGATCGCGCGAAGCCCGGCGACGACGGACTCGGAGAAACCGTCTTTCCGACGATGAAGCTCTCGTTGTGCCTGAATCGCGGCGACGTGGCTCGGCCGCGCGATGAGCTTGACGAGATCCGTCGGCGCGAGCTTCGAGAGATCCGGCAACTGCGTGCCGGGGCCCGCACGATCCTTCGGACGCAGCTGCACGAGGAAGCCGACGTTCGGCCCGCCGTAGCGATACTGCCCGCCCTGCCAACTCGCGGCCGTGATGTTCCCGGCTGCGTCGACGTCGAGATCGGTCGGGCGCGGGATTTGGAGGAAGCGCTCCTGCTGCGCCGTGAACGACGAGCCCTTCGCGGCGAGCGGGTGGCGGTAGATGTGGTTGCGTCCCCAATCGCAGGTGAAGAGCGTGTTCTCGAATCCCTTCGGCAGAGCCGATTCGTAGGTCCAGAGCGCGGCCGTGCCCGAACCCGTGCCGTAGATCGCGAGCGGCTGCAGGATTTCGTCGTTGAAGCGCTTGTAGAGCGACGGGTAGCCGTAGTGCGCGTGCTGCACGATGTGACTCATGCGGATGTCCCATCCGCCGCCGTCGTTCGTGTTGTCGCGGACGAAACCGTCGAGGAGCGGCGAGACCGCGACGTCGTAGATGTTGCGGTTGCCGAAACAGTAGAGCTCGAGCTCCGTGCCGTCGGGTCGAACCCGAACGACGCCGCCACCGTGGAGCTCGAGCTTCGTTCCATCTTTCGCGACGGCGTTTCGAAAGCCGAAGTCGCCGATCGCGAGGTAAAGCCAACCGTCGATGCCCATGCGCACACCGTTCGAGGTGTGATCGGCCGGGCGCTCTTTGAGCGTGAATCCGATGCCCTTGACGAGGACTTCGGAGTCGTCGGCGACACCGTCACCATTCGTGTCACGATACCGCGAAAAGAACGGCTGGTGGATGACGTAGAGCCACTCGCCGTCGAAAAACGTCCCTCGCGGACTTTCGATCTGCGGGACGAACTTCGTGAACTCGTCGGCGACGCCGTCCTGATCCGTGTCGACGCAACGGACGATACGTCCGCGATTCGTCCCTCGGCCGAGCGAGCTGTTCTCGTCGATCGAGACGAAAACCTCGCCTTGCGGGCCCGTGCAGACGGCCGTCGGGTAGCTGATGTCGGGCGGCTCGGCGAAGAGCGTCACGTCGAATTCCGGCGGCGCCTTGACCGAGCGGAGCTTGCCAGAGCGTTGGCGCTTCTCTTCGGCCGCCATTTGCGCGACCGCATCGACGAGCTCGTCGCCGTAGACCGAGAGCTCCCAGATGCTCGCCCACGCGCCGGGATTGAGCTTGGAAACCGAGATGCGCAAGTAGCGCACGCCCTTGCCGTCGACGTTGTGCTGATGGACCGTCGCGCGTCTCTTCATGTCGCTCGCGTCTGCGAGCTTGCGCCACGCCTTGCCGTCGCTCGATCCTTCGACCGTGTAGCCGTAAGGTGCGTCGGGGAACTCCCAGCGAATCGCGCAGCTCTTGACGTTTTCGGGCTCGCCGAGATCGACCTGGAACCACTGTGGCGCCGAGCCGTTCGAGGCACACCAGCGAGTCCCGTTGACGCCGTCGAGCGCGTCCGAGGCGGGGCGACCTCCTTGCGTCGACGAGGCGCTCGCCTTCTTTCCGAACGCGAGATTCTTCGGGACGAGCTTGCCGGAGGCGGTTTTCGGCGTGTCGGTCTTCTTCGGCCCGGTCTTCTTCGGCCCGGTCTTCTTCGGCCCGGTCTTCTTCGGTTCGGTCTTCTTCGGTTCGGTCTTCTTCGGTTCGGCCGTCGGCTTCTTCTTCAGCTCGTGAATCGTCGGAGACGCGCCGGACTTCGTGTGCGTCTCGATGAGCTTCTCGTCGAGACGATTGACGGACCAGAGCAGTCCGCGGGTGACCATGTCGATGTACTCGTCCTGGGCCATCGTCTCGTTGTGATGACCGATCGTCGTGCCGAAGACGCGCGTCTTCTTCTTACCGAAGAGGTTCTTCCAGACACAGACTTCGTGCTTCTTCGTATCCTTGCTCATCGCGTGAGCGAGCGGCGTCGCGTTCGGCCATACCTTCGAGATGAGGTAGAGCTCGCCTTTCGGCGTCATCCAGCTCTTCCCGAGCTTCGCCATGATGGGGTCCTTCTCGGCGAGGTTGAGAACCTCGAAGGGGTAGTGGCTTCCGTGGCGATGCGAGGTGACGCCGACGAACTCGAACCACTCTTGCGTCTTCGCGCGGTAGCAGTGCATCGCGCAGTGAATCACGACGGCAGGCTTGCCATCGCGGTGCGGTTTCAAGATGCGGTCGAGCCACTTGAGGTCGCGTTGATGCGCGAAGCACTCGTTGTGGACGATGACGTCGAACTCGTCCGCCCAGTTCGGATCCTCGTAGACCGAGATCTTCGCGTTCGTCGAGCTACCGCCTTGGTGGGCGATCGTCCACTCGACGGGAGCGCGCGCCGAGATTCCCTTGGGCAGGATCTCCTTCTGGTTGCCGTAGTCGTGGCAGCATCCACCCGTGACCAAGAGCGCACGAATCGGCCCTTCGGGCTTCTTGCCGGCCTTCTTGCCAGCGTCGTCGGCGTGAGTGTGGAACGGAACGGCGGCGGCGAGAATCGTCGCGAGGAGAAGCGCGCGGGTCATGTCGACTGAGCTCTGAGTTTCGCTACGAAAGAAAACAGACTGGTCTGCGTCTCCGCAAACCAGCCCGTCATTCTATCTGGCTCAGTTGCTCGCTGAAATCTTTCGAGGCGCGAGTTCTCGGTCGATGTTCGTTCGCGGTCCGTCGGACGTCAGTTCGACATCAGGTTCTCGAGGCGCGCTCGAAGCTGCGCGCTCTGCTTGCGCAGATCCTCGATGTACTGCAGCGACTCCTCGCGGGTGCGAACGGGGAGGGTCTGCGCGCGAGCCTGCATCCAGTTGTTCTCCTGGATCGCGTCGACGACCATCGCGACCTCGTCGACCGAGCTGTTGCGCACACGGACGAGCGCGTCAGCCTTGCGCATCAGCGCGATGAGCTCGACGACGTCCTTGTCCGCGCCGACTTCGGTCGACGTGCCGAGGCCCTCGACGCGGTCGGCGACCTTGTCGAGATCGCTGCCTCGGGCCCAGTAGCTGTCGCGGAGGATCTCCGAGAACTCGGCGACGCAAGCGGCGAGCTGAAAGCGCGGGGCGGCGTTCTCGAACTTCTCGACGAGCGCGCTCCGATGGACGTCCTGCTCGAGCTCGACGGCTTCGCCGTGCTCGATGGTCAAGTAACGAACACGGACCGTCGCGAGCGAGGGGTCCTCGTCGACCTTCTGTTGGCTCGTGTCCTTCGCGAGCTTGATCTCGTAGAGCGCGGTGACCTCGTGCCCGGCGCCGACTTCACCCGCGTCGACCTTGTTGTTGCGGAAGTCCTTGTCGGCGACGGCGCGGTTCTCGTAGCCGATCTGTCGGTAGCGAAGCACGCGCTCCTTGTCGAACTCGAGCTGGATCTTGACGTCCTTCGCGACCGCCTGGAGCGTGCCGGTCAGGTTGTCGACGAAGACTTTGCGCGCCTCGTCGATGCGGTCGACGTAGACGCACTGGCCGTTGCCCTTGTCGGCGAGCTGCTCGAGGAGCACA
This sequence comes from uncultured Planctomycetia bacterium, assembly GCA_964478085.1. Taxonomy (GTDB): domain Bacteria; phylum Planctomycetota; class UBA8108; order UBA8108; family UBA8108; genus CAYMLL01. The sequence continues at coordinate 1,682 of CAYZGY010000001.1, read as the reverse complement.
TCGTTGTGGTTGCCCATGCCGACGCCGATCGTCGTCAGGTAGATACCCTTCGCGCGCTGCGTGCTGACGTTCTGCAGGATGAGATGGCGATCGGTCGTGCCGGTGTTCGCGACGCCGTCCGAGAGCAGTAGGACGCGGTTCGACGCGGTCGCGTCGAAATGGCGCGCGGCCATGTCGTAGCCCATCGTCATGCCCGCGTTGAGGTTCGTGTTCGAGCGCGGGTGGAGGCTGTTGATGCCCGCGAGGATGCGCTCCTTTTCGCCGGCGTCGGTCGGCTCGAGGATGACGCGCGACTTGCGGTCGAACGCGACGATGCCGATCTTGTCGCCTTCGTCGAGCTCGTTGACGAGAAGTCTGAGTCCCGACTTCACGAGCTCGAGGCGGTTGCCGGAACGCATCGAGCCCGACGTATCGACGACGAAGACGAGCGAGCAGGCTTGGCGCTTTTCGCGCGTCACCGTGAAGGCTTTGAGTCCGACGCGCAGAAGCTGGTAGCCCTCGTCGTGCGCGAACGGAGACGGGGCGAGGTCGGTGTGGATCGCGAAGGCGCCCGCGTCCGCCTTCGGCGGTTCGTAGCCACCCTTGAAGTAATTGACGAACTCCTCGGTGCGGACCGCACGCGCGGGCGGGAGGACGCCGCGCTGGTAGAGGTAGTTGCGGCCGAGCGTGTAGCTCGCCGTGTCGACGTCGACACCGAAGGTCGAGAGGGCGTCGTGGCTGGTCTCGATGAAGGAGTTGTCACCCCAGTAGCGGAAGAACATCGCCTTGGGTAATTCCTCGGGGCGGCGGTCGAGCTTCGAGAGGATGTTGTCGATGCGCTGCTTGAGGGTGAGAGCGTTCTCCTCACGCTTCGCGTTCGAGATTCCCGGCTCCTCGCGTCCCGGCTCCTCGCGTCCCGGCACAGAGCTGCCCGGCTTTCCATCGTTCGGCTTTCCATCGTTCGGCTTTCCAGCGACCGGGCTCTGCGCCGGTTGTTCAGCAGAGGCGGTCTTCTCGGTCTGCTCGTTCTGCTCGTTCTGCTTCTGACTCTGGTTCGAGTCGGATTTTCCTCGCGGCACGGGAGCTCCGGACGGATCGGCGGCGACGGGGCTGTCTTCGGGAGCGGCCGCGTCGGAGGTCTGTCCGGAACGTCGCTCGCGGAGCGCGCGTTCGGCGATTCGGCGCTCGCGGTCACCGCCGCGCAGATCATACTCCTTGCGCGAGCCCGTTCGGGCCGCCTCTCCCGGAGCGGGGACGGCTGCCGTCTTCGGGGCCGCTCTCTTCGTGGGCCCGGCTTGGATCGTGTCGGCCTGGATCGCGTCGGCCTGGATCGCGTCGGCAGCCTCGAAGTTCGCCTCGTTCTTCGTGGACGCGACGCCTCCGGTTCTCTTGGCGTCTTTGCCACCGCAGCTGGAAATCGTTACGATAAGGACGCTTAGGGCCGCTACGGCGGCGAGGGGCGCGAGGCGCGAGAGCATAGACCGAACTCCGTGTCTCAAAGGGTCTTAGAAGCTACACCTCTCGAGACTCGAAATTCGCCGGGGAGTTCCAGGATTTCTGGAACGACGGCTAGCAGCCCGTTGAAGAAGTCGATTCGGCGTCCAAGCGGCCGATTCGCCCGAACTCTTCGTCGCTGAAACTCGCCAATGCTAACAGCCCGTTGAAGAAGTCGATTCGGCGTCCAAGCGGCCGATTCGCCCGAG